>CAJBPC010000629.1 GCA_903957405.1 uncultured bacterium
ATGGCCCGAAACTGCATCGACTCGTTCACCTGATGGGTAAGTTCCCCAATACAGCATATGCCTGTCTTGTTGATAATGAATACTCAGCCGACCTCATGGCGGAGGCGTTCCTATCGGCCGGGCATGAGGTGCCTGTCTACCTAGACCTGAATGTGGGTATGAACCGGACCGGCATCATTGCAGATGAACGCGTAGTGGATCTCTATCGTCATTGCTTCCAGCTGAGGGGGATCAGACCCGTCGGCTTGCATGCATATGACGGACATCACCGGCAGACGGATCTTTCAGCCCGGAAAACCGCATGCGATATTTCCTTCGATGCTGTCAGTCACTTGCGGGAACGCATAACCGAATCCGGGTTGCCAGAGCCTGTCGTCATCATCGGCGGGTCACCGACATTCCCGATACATGCGGCAAGACAGGATGTGGATTGCAGTCCGGGTACGGGCATATTCTGGGACAAGTGCTATTCCGACCTTTGTCAGGAACAGCCTTTCCAGCCCGCTGCAGTGCTGCTCACGCGTGTACTCTCACTGCCAACAGATACACGCGTCTGCCTCGATTTGGGTCATAAGTCCGTGGCATCCGAGAATGAAATCGGCAAGCGTGTCTTTTTCCCGGACGCACCCACCCTCAAGCCGGTCTCGCAGAGCGAGGAGCACCTTGTCATGGAAGCGCCTGCAGGCCATGGATACAGGCCGGGTGACGTGTTGTACGGCATACCTTACCACATCTGCCCGACGGTGGCATTGTACGAATGCCTTGTCGCGGTGGAGGATGGCAAGGTCTCGGGTGAGTGGAAAGTCGCTGCGCGCGCCAGGAGACTGAGCGTCTGACCGGGTTTAAATAAAATTAAGGACATGTTCACCATCGACATCCATTTAGACCTTTCCATGAATGCCATGGAGTGGAACCGGGATCTTCGGTTACCCGTTGCCGATATCAATGCGCGCGAACGAGGACGCACCGACCTGCCGGGTCGTGGAGGCGTCACCGTTTCCTTTCCGGAGATGAGAAAAGGGAGGACGGGCTTCGTCGTGGCGACACAGATTGCACGCTATGTGGCTCCCGATAACGCACTCAGCGGATGGCATTCTCCCGAACAAGCCTGGGCCCATACGCAAGGCCAGCTGGCATGGTATCTCGCTATGGAGGAAGCCGGGGAAATGACCATGATCGCAGACCTGGAAGGTTTTGAAAGGAATCTCTCCCGTTGGTCCGACGAATCTGTCAGCAATGGTGAAATCCCGATCGGTTACATGCTGAGCCTCGAAGGAGCGGATTCGTTGGTGACGCTTCATCACCTGGAGAAGGCTTATGCGTACGGCCTGCGTGCAGTCGGCCCGGCACACTACGGCCCGGGCAGATATGCCAACGGGACGGATGCTTCAGGCAGGATGGGACAGGAAGGCATAGCGCTTTTGCGTGAGATGGATAACCTTCATATGATACTTGACATGACGCATCTGTGCGACGATGCTTTCTGGCAGGCACTCGATGTCTTCAAAGGTCCGCTTTGGGCCAGCCACAATAATTGCCGATCCATCGTTGACCATAACCGTCAGTTCAGCGACGACCAGCTGAAGGCGCTCATCGAACGTGGCGCCGTCATCGGTGCCGCCATGGACGCCTGGATGATCGTCCCGGGATGGAAAAAGAAAATATCAGACCCGGTAGGTATGGACTGCGGCCTGGAAAAGCTCATCGACCATATGGATCACATCTGCCAGCTGGCAGGTAATGCATCGCATATTTGCATTGGCTCCGACCTTGATGGAGGGTTTGGCAAGGAGCAGTGTCCGTATGATGTATCAACGATAGCGGACCTCCGGAAGTTCCCTGAACTGCTATCCGCAAGGGGCTATGCAGAAGATGATGTCATTTCAGTGATGCATGGGAATGTCACTGCTTTTCTCAGAAAGGCCTGGTCCTGATCCTTTGATGACGGGAAACAAACATCCGATCACTCGCTCCTGCGTACGTAACAGATCCCGGATCTTTTCTCCGATTCACTGAGTCGGGATTCTTTCAGGCCATGATCGGAGAATACAATGACATCATGGTCTTCTGGCGTTGCCACTATTGCTGCCGCAATCAGCGAATCCGCATATGCAACCTGCTCCTTCATTGAGAATCCGGATGAATGGAACGTCAGGAAATGCAACATGGTGAAATTTTTTTCGGATCTCACCTCCTCTATCCTATGCTTGTATCCCGCGAGCATCCGCCCGTTGTAGCTTTTAATGTTGGGGTCGGTAGATGTTCCGTATCCCACATGCTGGATGTAGAGATTATCGAAAAGTGATCTGAAATTCGTCCGCTTCCAATATGAAAGGTCAAGTTCGTTGCTGATCTCCTTTGAAAATACGAATGAAAACCATGCTGATTCATATCCCCTTGAAAGTTCCCTGAACGATGATTTTTCGAATGCATCCTGTACCAGATCCAACTCCGTTTTCATGCCCCGGATCCCGAAGGATTCTTGATCAGTGCCGAAAACCGCCCCGAAGAGAAGATTTGAAACCGAGATCGGAGTGGAAGTGTATCGACTCCTGTGCGCTCGTTTGACGAAACCCTCAAGCTTGTATGGCAGACCGGAGCGAATCCCGTAGTATTTTGAAAGAATACTGTCTGACGGATATCCGTCAGACAGTATAAGCGTCATGCCTTTTCCTTTTTTAAGGCTGGCGGATAGCGATTCAAAAACGGCGTTCTGCGGTTTCGGATCGATGATGAAATCTTTTGTTCCCATAGAAGATATGAGCAGATAAATGCAAATGAAAATGGAGTTGATCCCCAGGAAACCTGTCCATATCCTTCCCGCATCGATCCTTTGCATCAGAGCCATGATGGATGATATCGATATGAGCATGATCCAGCGGATGCGCAGATGCGCAGCCATGTCCGGAATGATCATCTCATCAACGAGGACCATCGCGGTCGCAATGATGATGAAGACGATAACCTTCAAGATCCTGTTGTCATGAGGTCCGATTTTCTTCGCAGCGAAGCTGACGATGAAGATCAGCAACAATTTCACGGCAATGAACCCGTCGAAACGAAGAAATGCGAGATGAAGAAATGAATACAAAAACGTTATGATTCCGGTATCAAATTTTTTCAGCCAGATAAAGGATCCTTTCATGATGCACTTGGATTTTTTTAATGATGCGGTAGTGTCGCATAAGTGCGTGTTCGAAATCATCCAGACTTTCAGGGTGGGGGTAGTTCGGATTTCTGATCAGTTGGTACCTCGGATCGCCCAAACCGATGTACTCGATCAGTAGAAAGGCTCCCGGTAAGGAAAGGGAATGGAAGTACTCCAGTATTCTTTCAAAAGATAGGTTCTCCTCGTGCATCATGTGGTGAATGATGCCAAGGGCCATGGAAAGATTGCTGATCCCGGCCAATCTGCATGAAAGACCATCGATGGAACCATTGAAGCCGAGAGGGGGTGTGAGTTGCAGAATATTGCTGAAGACGGGTATGATCTTTTTAGTCTAGGGCAAACTATTTGTGAGGGTTTCGCTGGAGGTTTATCAGAGGACGAGATTACTTATGTTCTA
>CAJBPC010000630.1 GCA_903957405.1 uncultured bacterium
CATACCATTGACGATCGTTCAGGTTCTTTTCAGCATTCATGTCAGGAATGCCCCTATCGGGTCAGACATCGCTTCATGACGCACCCCGGAGAACTTGCGCCAAAGCCTTTATCTTTGCGCCTCAAGTTTAAATATTACAACATGTCTGTGATGGATAAGATCAGCGAAGCCGTCGGGTACATCGCTACCCGCTATGCGGGCAGGCCGGCAGTGGGCGTGGTGCTTGGCAGCGGATTGGGCAATTTCAGGAAAGAAATCCTCACAGACTTCGAGATACCTTACGGGGAAATACCGCATTTCCCGGTCTCCACCGTCGAAGGTCATGGCGGGACACTCATCTTTGGCAGGATAGGGCATGTGCCGGTCATTGCCATGTCTGGAAGATTTCATTTTTATGAGGGATACAGTGCCGAAGAGGTCGTTTTTCCGGTCAGGGTCATGAAGCATCTGGGCGTCACAACGCTCCTGTTGTCGAATGCAGCAGGAGGGGTGAAACCCGGTTTCCGTGTGGGCGACATCATGGTCATCACGGATCATATCAGCCTGGCCACGGTCAATCCCCTGCTGGGAAATAATGAACCCGCACTGGGTCCGCGGTTTCCTGATATGAGCATGCCGTATTGCCACGATCTGATCCGCCTCGCAGAACAGATATCCCTCGAAAAAGGGATCGACATCCAAAAGGGCGTGTATTTCGGGGTCATAGGTCCCACTTTCGAGACCCGTGCCGAATACCGGCTGATCCATGTCCTCGGAGGGGATGCCGTCGGGATGAGTACCGTGCAGGAGTGCATTGCGGCCAACCACATGGGGATGAAGGTGTTCGGTGTGAGCGTCATCACCGACATAGGCATCCGGGAAGAGGAGAATGTCATCACGCACGAGGAGGTGCTCGAGGCCGCCAGGGCTGCGGAACCACGGCTGGCACTTCTTTTCACATCCCTTATCTCCAAGCTTTGATTTATCGTTCGCTGGTCATATCGTTGTGTTGCGCGGCTTTCTTCCTGCAAGCATCTGCACAGGTCCCCATGAGGGGCATGCCCCGTATGGGGGGGGGCGGTGGCGGAGCAAGGGCGGGCGGGGGAGGAGGGAGCGACTCGCTCCAGTTCGAAAAGCGTGATTTCAGCCAGGATTCCGTCACGGTGATCTTCCGATATCTGGATACGGCAAGGTTCAGCACTTTCGATACCTCCATCAGTGATTTCTACAGACGGATATCCCTCAAGCCCGAACACATCAACTTAGGTAATAACGGCAATGCATCCAGGTCATTGCTGTTTTCTCCGGTCATGAAAACCGGATGGGATCCGGGTTTCCATGCATTTGACCCCTTCGCGTTCACCTTGTGGGAGACCCGCTTCATGAACACGACCAAACCCTACACCGAAATGACCTACCTCATCGGCTCGAAGCTGGAGCAACAGGTGGGCCTGCTGCATACTCAGAATATCACGCCGGACTGGAATTTTGTCATGCATTTCCGCCTCGTCAACGCCCCGGGTGCGTACAACTCCCAGAACACCAACCACAGTAATTTCAGGTTCAACACCCAGTACACCTCGAAAGACAAACGCTATAATGCGTTTTTCATCGCATTGAACAACGGGCTGCAATCCGCAGAGAACGGAGGCATCGAGAGCGACAGCTTCATCGTCAACCAAAATCCCGCCTACAGCCGCGATCGTTTCAACATCCCGACGAAGATGGCCGACAGCGTCTTCTCCACACGGAATTTCTTCAGTGTGAAACTGAACACAGGCAACCGACACTCGCAGGGGATGTTCCTGCTCCGACAGCAGTACGATCTAGGAAAGAAAGATTCCGTGGTCACCGACTCCTCCGTGATCAGATCCTTCCTGCCAACGCTCCGGATGGAACACACGGTGCAGTATAACCGATACCGATACCGGTTCCTCGATATACAGGCCGGGAGCGACAGCCTGTACTACCAACAGCGATATGGCCTGGGAAGAATCCCCGATTCACTACTCTACGAGGATGAGTGGAAAGAACTCTCCAACGATTTCTCACTCATCCAGTTCCCGGATCCGAAAAACCCCCTTCAGTTCCTGAAAGCAGGCATCAACATGCAGAACCTCTCGGGCGCCTTCAACTCGTCGACCGAACGATTCTCCGCAGTCTCCGCACATGGAGAGTACAGAAACCGAACGCGTAACCGAAAATGGGACATGCTGCTCGCCGGACGCTTTCACGTGGCGGGACGGTTTGCCGGGGATTACTCCGCGGAGGCCCGGATCAAGCGGTCGCTGAGCAAAAAACTGGGCAACCTCGAACTGAGTTTCCGCAATGTCAACAAAAGCCCATCCATGCTCTATCAGGGCATCTCTTCCTTCCCCCTGCCGGCTCCCGCATCCGTCAACCGGGAGAATATCACACAGTTGTCCGGCACCCTCGAACTGCCGGCCATTCGCAC
>CAJBPC010000631.1 GCA_903957405.1 uncultured bacterium
CTTTTGAGAAGTACCCCTACTTTTGAGAAGTACCCCTACTTTTGAGAAGTACCCCTACTTTTGAGAAGTACCCCCACTCTTGAGAAGTACCCCTACTTTTGAGAAGTACCCCACCCTTGGAGGGTGCCACCTACCGCACGCACTCCGAAAGCGCTATGATCACAATTACCTTGACTCCATTGGAAGTGTGTCCTGTAGCCAAGCGCTAAAATGTGCGCAAATCCTTTCATAGAGTCGCAGCCAAAAGGCAGCCCATGATGCTGTTGATATGCATCCGGAATCCTGCACGTCGGCACACACAGAAACAAAAAAGACCAACAGCTTCGGCCAATAAATCGACAGAAACTGTTGGTCTTGCAGAAAGATCAAGACTCTTTAAAGATCTGTAATAGGCTTGTATTTCGGTACGAGGATCTTCATCACCACCCAAGCGATCAGGTATGCCACGGCACAAAAGGTGAACATGATGGTGTAGCCGGTCTCGATATGGCCAAGGGCCTTGTAGTGGTCGAAGAGTGCGCCACCGATCTTGGTGACGATGACACCACCCAGACCGCCAGCCATGCCGCCTATGCCGACAACGCTTCCGACGGCTTTCTTGGGGAACATGTCACTCACCGTCGTGAAGATATTGGCGCTCCAGGCCTGGTGTGCGGAGGCACCGATGCCGATCAGCAAAACAGGCATCCAAAAGCTGATGCCGCCCAATGGTTGCGCGGCTAGGACTACCAGCGGGATCACTGCGATCAGCAGCATGGCACGCATCCTGCCGTCATAAGGTTTGTATCCCTTGTTGATGAAATATACCGGAAAGAACCCACCACCGATGCTGCCGAACATCGTCATGCTGTAGAGTACCGTCAACGGCAGCATGATATCCGTGCCGGTCATTTGGTACTGATCCTTCAGGTAGGCGGGAAGCCAGAAGAGGAAGAACCACCAGACGCCATCCGTCATGAACTTCCCGAAGGTGAAGGCCCATGTTTGTTTATAGGTCAACAGTTTCAGCCAAGATACGCTCTGAACGGGCGCATCTCCGGCGGGGGCAGGATCTTCCTGATCGCTGTTGATGTATTCGAGTTCCGCGGCGGAGATTCTTTTCTGTTCATGCGGTTTTTGGTAGTAATGCAACCAGAAGAAAAGCCAGAGGAAACCGATGCCGCCTATGATCAGGAAGGCCGCCTGCCAGCCCCATTGTTTTTCGATCCAGGGAACGGACAAAGGCGCGAGGATCGCACCGACATTCGCACCGGAGTTGAAGATGCCCGTGGCGAAGGACCTTTCCTTTTTGGGGAAGTATTCCGCCGTGGCTTTGATGGCTGCGGGGAAGTTGCCGGCTTCTCCGACGGCAAGCACCGCCCTGGAGAACATGAAGCCCAGCACGGAAGCAGGAACGGCGGCGATGCCAGCCCATCCGAATGCTGCCAGCATGCCATCTCCGATCGGTATGGAGAATGCATGCACGATGGCACCGATGCTCCACAGGACGATCGCCCAGGTATACCCCTTCCGGGTACCCATCTTGTCGACGATCCTTCCCGCAAAAAGCATCGAGATCGCATAGGTGAACTGGAATGTCGAGGCGATGTTCGCATACTGGCTGTTCGTCCATCCGAACAGGTCTTCCAGTGAAGGTTTCAGCAGACTCAAGACCTGACGGTCGAGATAATTGACCGTTGTCGCGAAGAAAAGCAGGCTGCAAATGGTCCACCTGTAACTACCTATGGTTTGCTTCATCGTTTGGCTTTGAATCCCGGCTGGGGGTGTAAAAAAAAAGTATCCGCTTAGTTCCGAACGGCGTGTATGATCTCCAAGACCGTTCTGGTATCGGCTTCCATTGCGGCATAATCCCTTGCCTCCATGAGTTTCTTGCTGATGAGCTTGCTACCCATCCCGACGGCGCAAACGCCCGACTTGAACCAAGCGGAGATGTTTTCGCGGGTGGTATCCACACCGCCTGTGGGCATGAACAGCAACTTGGGGAATATCTCCTTGATGGATGAAAGGAATTCGGGACCGAGCATGTTGCCGGGAAATAGTTTGATGAAATGAATGCCTGCGTTCTCCGCCGCGATGATCTCTGTCGGCGTCATGCAACCCGGCGCGTAGAAGACATCTCCCGCCACACAATGGGCGGCCACTTCCGGCACAAAACCGGGACTCACTAAAAAATCAGCTCCGGCGGCCAGATAATCCTTGGCCTGCTGCAGGTTTTTGATGGTACCTACACCCATCAGCAGTCCGGGCATCTCCGCATCTCTGACTGCGACCATGCTCTTGAAATTCGCCAGAGCGGCCTCTCCCCTATTGGTATATTCCACGGCTTTGATGCCGGCACGGTAGATGGCTTTCAGCGTTTCGAGGCTCACTTCTTCGCTCGGATTGAAATAGAGTGGCAGGATGCCCTGTGCGACAATGGCGTCGGATACACGATGTGTTCTGCTCATAACATGGATTGTATCACAAAGAAAAAAAACAAGGATAAAGGGCGAAGGCGGCCTGCGATCCTTGTCTTTCCTCCGTTGCGATGGTCTTTAGATTTTTACTTTGATGACAAGTTTCTTTATTTCCCCCTCACCGATCATGGGCGCGTGCACATCCTCCGGAAAGAAGACTGCGAACTGACCGGGCTGCAACTGAAAAAAGGTATCGGCCGCATCCTGGTAGAACTGCACGTCCTTTTCGGCGTTGAAGTCTCCGTTGGGCAGGATGCAAGCGGAACGGGGCTTCCAGCCGAATGTCTCGACACCACTGATGCAGAGTTGTATGTCGATGTGCTGATCATGGCACTCGAACTTTGCGAGGCTGGCTTCCTTCGTCTTGCCCTGAGCGGTGCTGATGATCGTCCGGAGTCCTTCGGAGATCTCACCCTTTCCGTCAGGCGCATTCATGAGGTCGGCGTCGTTGACATACTCGAATGCCTGGCCGAAGAGCGGATGGCAGGAGAGATACCGGGAGGCGTTCTGAATCGTATCGATGATCATTTTCTTTGTATTTATTTTACACGTATCGGTGATATGATGGGATCAGCGCTGTACCCGGCCGCTACCGTCACCTTTCATGAGGTCCTTCACATCGCCGAGGGTGGCGTGATTCAGATCTCCCGGAATGGTGTGTTTGAGGGCACTGGCCGCTACTCCGAACTCGGCGGCATCCGGCATGGACATGCCCGTCACCAGTCCATAGATCAGACCACTGGCGAAGGAGTCGCCGCTGCCGACGCGGTCGATGATGCGCACTTCATATTTTTTCGTATGGTGGAAGTCGTTGCCGTCGTAGACCAGCGCACTCCAGCCGTTGTCGCTCGCGCTATGGCTCTCGCGCAATGAGGACGCGATGAATTTGAAGCCGAACTTCTCCTTCATCTGGCGGAAGACATCCTTGTATCCATCCAGATTCAGTTCGCCCTTGGTGACATCGGTATCTGCCGCTTTGAAGCCAAGGGTGGTGTCGGCGTCTTCTTCATTACCGATGCACACGTCGACATAATGACAGAGTTTCGTCATCACTTCCCGGGCTTTCTCCTTGCTCCACAGCTTTTTCCGGTAGTTCAGGTCGATGCTCGTGGTGATGCCCTTGGCGCGTGCCGCTTTCAGTGCGGCTTCTGTGAGGAACGCCGCCTTGTCGCTCAGCGCGGGCGTGATGCCCGTGGTATGAAACCAAACGGCGCCTTCGAGGATGCTGTCCCAGTCGAATTCTTCAGGATTCACATCCGCAATGGATGCCCCTGCACGGTCATACACGACCTGGGAGGCCCGCATGCTGGCGCCCGTCTCCAGGAAATAGATCCCCAGCCTGTCACCGCCGCGGGCGATGAACTGCGTGTCCACACCATAGCGACGCATGTGGTTGATGGCACTCTGACCGATCGGGTTATTCGGGACCTTGGTAACGAAAGTGCCGTTTAGCCCATAATTGCATAGGGCTGCGGCGACATTGGCTTCCCCGCCGCCGTAGGTGACGTCAAAGGCGTCAGCCTGTACAAAACGCTTGTGGTCGGGGGTTGACAAACGGAGCATGATCTCTCCGAGGGTAACGACTTTTTTTGACATATGCGTAGTATTGATATTTAGTTAAACGTAAAAATAGACCGTCTTGCCGGTGTTATTGTCAAGATGCGGAGGGATCGGTTTCCTGCCAGTTGAAATAATCCCGGGCGTTGTTGTAGCTGATGTCCCGGACCATGCCACCGATCCATTCGAGGTCATTCGGAAGTTCTCCGTTCTCGATCTCTTCTCCTAAGATGTTGCAAAGTATCCGCCTGAAATATTCATGCCGGGGGAATGAGAGGAAGCTGCGGCTATCCGTGAGCATGCCCACGAATCGGCTGATCAGTCCCATGTTGCTGAGGGCGTTCATCTGCTTGATCATACCGTCCTTTTGGTCCATGAACCACCAGCCGGAGCCCCATTGGATCTTGCCTGCTGAGCTGCCGTCGTTGAAGTTTCCGATCATGGAGGCCATGAGTTCGTTATCCGCCGGATTGAGGTTGTAGAGGATGGTTTTTGCCAGCTTGTCGTCTCGGTCGAGCCGGTCAAGGAAACGCACCAGCGAACGGCCTTGCGGGAAATCACCGATGCTGTCCCATCCGTTATCCGGACCGAGTTTCGCGAGCATCCGTGAGTTGTTATTGCGCAGTGCCCCCAGGTGATACTGCTGCACGAAACCCTGTTCATGATCCCACTCCGCGAAGGTATGCAGCATCGCGGATTTGAATATGAGGATCTCTTCCTTGTCGGGTTGTACCCCCGATCGGATCTTGTCGAAGATGGCGGATACTTTTGCGGGGGTGTATTCCTCCGCAAGGATCTGTTCCAGGCCGTGGTCGCTGACCTTGCAGCCATTGGCTACAAAGAACGCATGCCGGCTCTTCAGCGCGTCAAGGTATTCCGTGAAATGCGTGATGGAGATGCCCGATGCCTGCTCCAGCAGCGCGAGGTATTTGTTGAAGGTCGGCGCATGATCGACATTCATCGCCTTATCCGGCCGAAAGGCGGGCAGGACGCGGATCTGCCAGTTGTCCTCGCGGATCTTCCGGTGGTGTTCGAGGGAGTCGACAGGGTCGTCTGTGGTGCAGACCACCCGCAGGTTCATGCGCTCCAACAGCCTGCGGACGCTGAAGTCTGCGGACTGAAGCATTTCGCGTGTCTGGTCGAAGATGCGATCCGCATTCTGACCATTCAGCACTTCATCGATTCCGAAGTAGCGTTGCAGTTCGAGGTGCGTCCAGTGATAGAGCGGATTTCGCATCGTGTAGGGCACCGTCTCGGCCCATTTGCGAAATTTCTCCCGGTCCGTCGCAGCTCCGGTGATGAATGCCTCCGGCACGCCGTTGGTGCGCATCGCCCGCCATTTGTAGTGGTCGCCGTAGAGCCATAGCTGGGTGATGTTCTCGAAACGCCTGTCCTCCGCCATTTCATTGGGGGGAAGGTGGTTGTGGTAGTCGATGATCGGCATGCCCTTCGCATGCTCGTGGTAAAGGTATTCCGCCGTCTTGTTTGAAAGTAGAAAATTCCCGTCTAGAAACTTCTTCATAGATCCGTTGCTTGCTTTGATTTTAGTATGCCCATTTCTAGGCCCCGCAGTTCTGCAAGGCCACGCAGCCTCCCAATGGCGGAGTACCCGGGGTTGGTATTTTTGTGCAGGTCGTCGAGCATCTGATGGCCGTGGTCGGGCCGCATCGGAATGGAGCAGGCGCGTTGCTTCATGAC
This sequence comes from uncultured bacterium, assembly GCA_903957405.1. Lineage (GTDB taxonomy): Bacteria > Bacteroidota > Bacteroidia > Chitinophagales > Chitinophagaceae > Pollutibacter. Next base: position 5,712 of record CAJBPC010000631.1, read on the forward strand.
ATGGATGACCGCTCTGACCACGCCGAACATGTCCACATCGCCTTCCAGGTGATTGTCTTCGAAGAAATCCCCTGCGGCATTCCTTTTAGTACTCCGAAGATGCAGAAAATTTATGCGGTTTCCAAATCGGGTGACCATGGCCGGGAGTTCGTTATCCGCCCGCACGCCGAAGGATCCGGTACAGAAGCAAAGCCCGTTGTGGAGTGACGGCACGGCGGAGAAGATCCTGTCAAGGTCATCGGCCGTGCGCACGACACGGGGAAGCCCAAGGATGGGGAAGGGCGGGTCATCGGGATGGATGACCATCAGCACGCCGGCTTCTTCCGCGACGGGGATGATCTCCCTGAGGAAATGCAACAGGTTGTCGCGCAGTCGCACTTCATCGATGCCGTCATACGGTGCGAGTGCGTCGCGGAATTCATCGAGGGTGAAGCTCTCCTCGCTCCCGGGAAGCCCGGCGATGACATTTCGCTGCAGCAGCCGTCGCTCTTCTTCCGGCATTGCGTCGAAGCGAGCCCTTGCGAGGCCGATCTCCACAGCGGAGTAGTCGCGTTCCGCATCCTTTCGGCGGAGCATGAAGAGGTCGAAGGCCATGAACGCCGCCTTCTCGAATCGCAGCGCTTTGCTGCCGTCGCCGACGGTGTAGGCGAGGTCGGTCCTTGTCCA
>CAJBPC010000632.1 GCA_903957405.1 uncultured bacterium
CCTTCAGGTCGGCTACAGCATCGATGAAATGGCTACCAGAGCGGAAGGATTCCTGCGGGGCATCGGACTGGTGGAACATTTCGCCCCAACCGTATACATCGTGGCGCACGGCAGCAGCAGTGCAAACAACCCACACCACGGAGCCCATGACTGCGGCGCCTGCAGCGGAAGACCCGGAGCCGTCAATGCCAGGGTTCAGGCATTCATCCTGAACCACAAAGAAGTCAGACGACTCCTTGCCGATCGCGGAATAATGATACCCGATACCACCCAATTCATTGGCGGCATGCACGACACTGCTGCGGATGCGATGCGATATTATGATGAAAAAATACTGTCGGAAGGGCAAATGGCCTCACACCAGTTGCACAAGCGGACATTCGAGAAGGCATTGAACCTGAATGCAAAGGAACGAAGCCGTCGTTTTGCATCGATCAATACCCGGCAGGATCTGCACCAGGTGCGAAAAGCAATCCAAAACCGGTCCGTGTCCCTCTTCGAACCAAGGCCCGAACTCGGTCATGGGACAAACACAATGGCGATCATCGGAAGGCGTCAGATGACGAAGGGGCTTTTCTTGGACAGGAGGGCATTCCTCAACAGTTATGATCCAACGACAGATCCCGAAGGCAGTATCCTCACGGCTGTCATGCGGCCGATCGGTCTCGTATGCGGAGGCATCAATCTGGAATACTACTTCAGTCGGGTCGATAACGTAAGAATGGGTGCCGGTACAAAACTCCCACACAATGTCATGGGACTTTTCGGTGTGGCCAACAGCAGCGATGGTGACCTTCGCCCCGGACTGCCCTGGCAGATGATTGAGGTGCATGATCCGATTCGGCTGCTGGTCATTGTCGAACATCGGCCTGAAGTCGTACTGAGCGCCATTCAATCATCGCCTGAAGTATTCGAGTGGTACAAGAACCACTGGGTGCATATCGTTGCAGCGGATCCCTACACGTTGAAACTGCATTATTTCAGAGATGGCGGGTTCGTGGAATACACCCCGATTGCAGATGCCGGATCGATAGGCACCATCCGAAACATGGAGGAGTTCCTGGAATCGGCAAAGGAGATGGAGACCAATCAAATCATTCACGCAACAGAAGAGAATCTTCCAGTTCATCTGCTGCATTGACGGAATGGACCATGATGAAAACACCAACCGTTAACATAACAAGCTCATGAGCCCACTGGAACAAATGCTCAGCCGGTCGATACTCTTGTTCGTTGCGATACCATTGGCAGCTTTTGGGATGAGCCTGCTATGGAAGAACAAAGATGAAAAACCGATTGCGGCGATCGTTCTGATGAGCAAGGGGCTATATCTGGCGACCGCATTGACATTTGCCTTGCTTTGGATGGTCGATGGTGCGATAGCCCGGCATTATCATGTCATAGACCTATACCGCACATCGGATTTCGTATTTGCCTTCGACCTGTATTATGATGGAATCACGGCAGTCTTCAGCATCGTCGGAGCGATACTTTTCTTTCTGGTATCGACATTCAGTAAATACTACATGCACCGTGACGAAGGATACAAACGTTTCTTCAATACCATCCTACTTTTCGCACTCGGATACAATATGATCATCTTTTCCGGGAATTTCGAGACGATGTTCATAGGATGGGAGATCATCGGCTTATCCTCTTTTCTGCTGATCGCTTTCTATAGAAACAGATACCTTCCGGTGAAGAATGCCTTCAAGGTCCTCTCCAACTATCGGATCAGCGATGTCGCCCTAATGATGGCGATGTGGATGTTGCATCACTTGACGCATAGAAATATTCGTTTTGATGAATTTGCGGATCTCGCATCCGGCAACATAAGCAAGTCAGGCATGGTGGCATTCATCGCAGGGATGTTTTTACTGGCCGCCATCGTGAAGTCGGCACAGTTCCCATTCAGCAGCTGGCTGCCTCGTGCGATGGAAGGACCCACGAGTTCATCAGCGATATTCTACGGTTCGCTTAGCGTGCATATCGGCGTATTCCTCCTCCTTCGCACCCATCCTTTCTGGGAATCAATCCCCTGGATGAAATACGCACTGATCTTTTTCGGGGCATTGACAAGCATAACGGCAACACTTACCGCACGTGTGCAGGCGACGGTCAAAACGCAAATCGCATATTCATCCGCCGCCCAGATAGGACTCATCTTCATAGAGGTCGCACTGGGCTTTCATACACTCGCCCTTATACACTTTGCAGGCAATGCTTTCCTGCGCACCTATCAGCTGCTTGTATCACCCTCGGTGCTTAACTATCTTGTCCACCAACAGTACTTTCACGACCGATCTCCACTCGGCAAGTTCGTTTCCAAATGGAAAGCCACCCTTTATGTGCTCAGCATCCGTGAATGGGAACTCGATGGCATACTGTTCCGCCATGTCTGGAATCCATTCAAAAGAATCGGCAACCGCCTGCAGCGGATATACCACCCCAGCCTGATGGCATTGTTCCCGCTGAAGGCCATGCTGGCATTTCTTGTCTCCGGGGCAATACCCGATGATGACAGCTACTCCGGTCAGATATTTGCAGTGATATTCATATCCATTGCATTGAGCCTGCTGCTTTATGCATTCTCGTATCGTCATTCGGCCATACAGGCATGGAACAATCTGGCCATGGCACATGTCTTCATGATCGCCGGAGTAGAATCGATCAGCACCGAGATACGATTGGCGGAACTTTACTTTTATGGAGGCGGGATCCTGGCGGCATACCTAACGGGCATGTATACACTAATTCGCATCAGGTCCATTGACAATGACCTGTCTCTGGCCAGATACCATGGATATGTACACACGCACAAGGGATCGGCGTTGATGTTCCTGATATCGGCCATTGCGATGATGGGCTTCCCGATCACGACGGCTTTCATCGGGATAGATGTGCTTTTCACATATGTGCAGGCCGATCAGATCCTTCCCGCGGCACTGATGGCCTGCTGCTTCATCTTTTTGGAACTCGCATCTGTCAGGATTTTTCTGCGGATATTCCTTGGACCCGACAAGAAGCTGTACCACCCGGTGGCATACCGCTCTTCATGAACATGTATTCAGGGGATCATCTTCAGGCAAGGGGATCAGGGGCATTGTCGTCCAACGGGCGTTCTTGTTGAATCTTCAGGATCTCTTCTATGTACTGCCGGTGATTGGCGAGCCGAGGCACTTTGTGTTGTCCGCCGAGCTTGTCCTTTGATTTCAGCCAACGGTTGAAAATGCCCATTGGAAGCGGGCGGACTACAGGCATGCGCAAGGCGATGTCTTTATAGCGCTTTGCTTCGTAATCACTGTTGAGGCTCTTCAGTGCGGTGTCCAGTAAATTTGTGAATGACGCCAGATCCTCCGGAGGCTTATCGAATTCTATGAGCCATTCATGACATCCGTTGGCATCATCGCTGAAATAAACGGGGCCCGCGGAATAATCGCGCACGATTGCACCGGTCTGTTGGCAAGCTATGGCTATTGCCTTATCCGAATTGTCGACGATCAGTTCTTCGCCGAAAGCGTTTATGAAATGTTTCAGCCTTCCGCTGACGCGGATGCGGAAAGGGTCACGACTGGTGAACTGGATCGTATCTCCGATCAGGTAACGCCATAAACCTCCATTGGTGCTAATGACCAACGCGTAGTTTCGACCCATCTCCACATCATCAAGACCGATCGTTTGCGGATCTTCCTTGCCATATTCCTCCACAGGCATGAACTCCATGAAAATACCATGGTCCATGAAAAGCAGCATGCCATCATCTTTCGGGTTCCCCTGGGCGGCGAAAAAACCTTCACTCGCATTGTACATCTCGAGATAGTGGATATCACCACCGATGAGTTTGCGAAACTGATCCCGGTAAGGGACGAACGATACGCCCCCATGCAGATAGAGTTCAAGATTCGGCCATACTTCAAGCATATTCGACTTTCCGGTAAGCTCCAATATCCGCTGGAAGAGCACCAAGGTCCAGGTAGGCACCCCGGAAATGGAAGTCACATTTTCATGGATAGTATTCGCTGCAAGCTTTTCGATCTTGGACTCCCATTCGTCCATCAATGCGATGCTGAGTTCCGGCGTGCGGATCCAGTTTCCGTAGAAAGGCGTATTCTGCAACAGTACAGCACTGAGATCGCCGAAATGCGCATCTTCGTTGTGCTGATCGATGCTGTGGCTGCCCCCGATGATCAACCCTTTGCCTGTTAAGAGGTCAGAATCAGGATTGCAGTGGTAATACATGGTGAGGACATCTTTTGCAGCCTTGAAATGGGTGTCCTCCAAGCTTTCCTGACTTACGGGTATGAACTTGCTTTTATCGGAAGTCGTACCGCTGCTCTTTGCAAACCAATTGATGGGGGTATTCCACAAGATCTGTTGCTCACCATTCAGGATCCTCTCAATGTAAGGCTTGAGGTCGTCGTATTCGTGGATGGGGACAGCATCTTTGAAGGCTTTGATGGAGAAAAGACTTGAGAAATGATACCGACGCCCGAATTCTGTGTACTGTGCCGCGGTAACGAGGTCCTGAAGAACCTCACGCTGGGCTGCAATCGGATTGGATATCACGGATTCTATACGCCACATGCGCGACCTGGCAAGACTTGATATGGCAGGACTGAGCAGTTTCATCTGAAACTAGGATGATTTTCAATACTTTGTAGAACTATTATGGATTTCGACTGTCCATTTTGGCTTCCTCGTGAAGATAGTCTTTTCTTTTGAGTTCAAAATTCCGCCCAAGGTAGAGATTGCGTACCTGCTCATCGTCCGCGAGCTCTTCTGCTGTTCCGTGCTTGAAGATGCCTCCTTCAATCAACAGATAAGCCCTGTCGCATATCGAAAGCGTCTCGTTGACGTTGTGATCCGTGATGAGGATGCCAATATTCCTGAACTTAAGCCTCGCCACAACCGACTGTATGTCTTCTACCGCGATCGGATCGACTCCGGCAAAAGGTTCGTCAAGCAGGATGAACTTAGGGTCTACTGCGAGAGCCCTGGCGATCTCGGTACGGCGCCTTTCTCCGCCACTCAGTGAATCTCCATTATTCTTCCTGACATGTGTGAGCCGGAATTCCTGCAGAAGTTCTTCGAGTTTGTTTTTCTGTTGCTGACGGCTGAGTTTTGTCATCTCCAGTACGGCAGAGATATTATCCTCGACCGTCAGCTTGCGGAAGACAGAAGCCTCCTGCGGAAGATATCCGATTCCCATCTGAGCCCGCTTGTACATCGGAAGATCTGTGATGTTCCGGTCATTCAGAAACACTTGACCCTCATCCGGCTTTATCAGTCCAACAACCATGTAGAACGTCGTGGTCTTTCCTGCACCATTGGGACCCAGCAAACCAACGATCTCTCCCTGTCGTACTTCTACGGATACGTGGTTGACAACGGTCCGGTTCCGGTACTTTTTGACCAGCTCTTTAGTATGTATGATGAGGCTCATCCGAATCAGCTACTTTTCCGGGGCGACACCACCCCGTACAAAATTAAGCAACTCATCCCGCTTTGCCGCATGCCGACGGATTAAAGGAATCCTGCAGTCAATGAACTCGTATTTGCATATAGCGATGAACTTCGCTTATTTTTGTACCCTTCATTAACATTTCACCAATGAAAGTCATCGACCATATCAACAAGGCCAAGGAAACGCTCATATCCTTTGAGATCCTGCCACCGCTGAAAGGGAAAACCATCAGTTCCATCTACACCCATCTTGATCCTTTGATGGAAA
>CAJBPC010000633.1 GCA_903957405.1 uncultured bacterium
GCATAGATCCATACCTAAAACTCATCGACCGAACACCGAAAAATAACACATACGAGTTCGGAGAAAAACCGGAGACGCCCGACCTGAAGCCCGGCGGAGGCGGACTCATGTTCAATTTCAATTTGTAGACATACATTTCCCTTCCTTATAAATAGACGAGGGCTGGCGTGAATGGACACCAGCCCTCTTCTATTTATCAGGAAGGAAATATATGTCTACAAATTGAAATTGAACATGAGTCCGCCCCCGCCGGGCTTGAGGTCGGGCGTCTCCGGTTTTTCTCCGAACTCGTATGTGTTATTTTTCGGTGTTCGGTCGATGAGTTTAAGGTATGGATCTATGCCGGCGCGTTTGGGTTTCTCGGGTACGATGAATTCGAATGTCATTTCAGGTTTCACCATTCTCACACGCTGCATCGTTAAGACGGTTTCTTTTTTCACACCTTTGGTATCTTTCATACCGAAGATGCCGATATCCATATAGTCTTTAACATCGGCTTTCGTCTGTTTTCCCAGGCTATCTGCATAGAACTTGGCAGAGCCCACTGTCAGGGTGACTTTATAGCTGCTATCCGGTAACTGCTTGTACTCCAGTGATTTTACATAATTCTCATAGAGTGTGATGTGTTCAAAAAGGTCCTTTACGAGATACTGCAAACTATCGGGGGTGACGGCTTTGATCTGCTCGACAAAGGCTATGGAATTTGTGTAAGGAGGTCCGGAGAATTTTGTTTTATCCAAATAGGCGCGGATGGCACCGTTGAGTGTTTCTTCCCCCAGGAAGTCCATAAGTGCATACATGACAACGCTGCCTTTGTTGTAATGGATGTACTGTTGGTTCTCGCAAAGCATCAGTGGCAGTTCACCCCTCCATTCGGCTGTGCGGCCCATCAGATATCGGTCCATTTCATATTTCAGGAATTTCTTCATGGCATCCTTGCCATATTCCTGTTGCATGACCATGAGTGCTGCATATTGACTCATCGTTTCACTCATCAATACACTGCCCTGAACTGCGCCTCCAATCACCTGGTGTGCCCACCATTGGTGCGCCACTTCATGTGCTGTGATGTAAAAAGGCACATCGATATCATCTTCACCTTCTTCCACCTTTGTAATGAATCCGATGGATTCGGAATAGGGAATGGTATTGGGGAATGACTGCGCAAAACTTGAATATCTTGGGAATTCAATGATGCGTATTTGGCGATGTTGATAGGCCCCGAAGTTTTTGGTATAATAATCCAGTGATTTTTTTATGCCTTTTATCATTCGGTCTAGATTGTACTCGTGCCCTTTGTGATAGAAGACCTCAATATTGACATCTTTCCACTTATCGCGTTTTACTTCATATTGTGCACTTAGGTAGGAGAAGAAATGCAGGATGGGACTGTCCATTTTATATTGGAAGTAATGTCTCCCGTCTTTTTTCCACTCTTTAAGCAGATATCCCGGAGCGATGGCGGTTTGACCTTCTTCCGTACTTAAGGTGGTTTCGAACCTGATCCAGTCTGCATCCTTTGAGATGTAATTGTTCATAAGGGCAGCACTATCGTCAACCTTTGCCATTCTGCCTTTAGGTGCAAGGCCGTATTCCTTCCTTGCCGTGTTCTGGCTCAATTCTGAAGCCTCATTATAACCTATGGTAGGCAGGTTGCTGCTGTTTATGAAGGTTCCATTGCTGACGACGGGTGATCTCATGCGGTCGAATAATCCATTGGGCAGATAATTCATGTCGAACATGAAATCAATGCTGTCGCCCGGCATGATGGGCTTTTTTAATTTCATGATCAGGATACCATAGTCCTTCTCTTCAGTGATGATGGTAAAAGGTGTTGACGGTTTGAATACGGTGATGTGAAAGTTGTTCTTTTTGCCGCCCGGATAGTCGAAATAGAGTGTATCTATAGGGTTAAAGGTTTTGTTTTTCAGGACGTAGGTTCCGGCTATATGCAGTGTTTTGTCATTTGGGAAGATATCCACCGCAAGCTTCACATCAACGATCCGTGGTTGTTTGAGTTGTTTATACTTCGAGAATTTCTTTTCAAGGTTTGCAAAGCCTTTTTCACGGTCTTTAGGTTTCGTAACATCGACGAGCATCCTTGTCTGGTAATAAATGAAGGATCCGCTTGCCATGGCAATGAGGAGCATCAGAAACATTATGGAACGGAATCTTCTGTCATTGAAATGTGCAGATAAATTCCAGCGTGCCCGGATCGAATTTTCCTTGCCCCTTGCATAGAGGATCAATGCCAGTAAGCAAAGGATGCCGGATATGCCGAACCAGTAGAATCTGTAAAATGGCCATTGGGTGAATGTGCCTCCATATTTGTTCATGTCGGAATATGGCATAGAGCCCCCTGTTCCGTTGAAGTCCACCAAGGAATTTCCCCATTCCAGCAGACTGAAGATGATGGGTAGAATGATGATGGGAATGAGTGTGAGAAAAAATCCAAGAAACTTATTGGGGGAGTAAACCTGGAATGACAAGGCCACGGCAATGAATACCACAGAGACGCCGGCATTGCGCAAGATCATGATGACATACTGCGACAGATCGATATCATAAAAACCGGAATAGAGTTGTATGATGATTCCAGCCACGGCCGCGATGAGCTGCATGCACATTGCGGCAAGGCTAAAAGCAATGATTTTTGAGAAGAATAGACCAGCATTACTGACAGGGGTGACTCCTACCAGTTCGTGCATGCGGGTCTCCCGGTCGCGCCAGATCGTTGTACCCGAGTAGAAGATGATGAAGATCAGCATGAACAACAGGGTCGATCCCTCTACATTATCAACAATCTTGTATGTCACTTTATAGGTGGATGCCTCATACATCAGGTCCATGAACCGGACGAGCAGCAGCAGTATACCGATGCTCATTGCACACATGATGACATAAAAAAAACTGGTGACCATTTTCTTCCATTCGAATATGCTCAACCACCATATCTGTTTCCATTGAGCAGCTTTGCCGAAATCTTGTTTGACTGCAGGTAGTTCATCCAGAGTCTTATCGGTATGTACGATGGGTGGTTTACTGTGAGTCCTTCTACCGAAAATGTTCAGCGGCATAAGGAACTGTGTGAAATGGAAACCCATGTAGCTGAATGCACATATGAGCAGTGACACACCCATCCAAATCATTCTGTTGTAGAGAAGTGCGCCTTGCAGCGGGATCATGTTCATATTCTTTTCTGAGGCACTCCAATATTGAGTGACCATTTCGAAGGCTTGTGCACCGCTAGGCTCAAGGATTGCCGCCATCATTTTGTTGTCAATATTGGCCGTGATGGTGCTGCTAGCGATCTGGATGACCATGAGTATGATGGCCACAATATAAGCAGCCATGGTCGTGCGCAGGAAGGTCGTCAGCGAAAAGAAGAGCACGCCCAAAAAAAGGATATTGGGTATAGTAAAAACCAGAAAGGGCTGAATATAGTTCATGACCTTGTATTCACCCATCATTGGCTTGCCCATTCCGAACAAGCTTCCAATCCAATAGCCGAGCAATAAGCCACTGAACATGAAGACTGCCACTGTGAATCCTCCCAAAAGCCGACCGAAGAAATAACCGCCCTTGGATATCGGCTTGGTGAAGAACAAGGGGTGGATATTGTACTGATAATCCTTTTGGATACCCGATGCCATGGCAGAGATCAGCAATACGCTCACCAATATGCTGAAGATATTGCTGCTCGTACCCAGCAGTATGGATGCTACCGCTCCGGCTGAGTTGGCGAGTGTCAGGCTGTCCGACCTGGTTGTCGAGAAGACGCCTGAACTGCCAAGGCCGATCATGAGTGTAAGAAAAAAAAGTATGCCAAAGTAGATATAGGTATACGGACGCTTGAATGCGTATTTTAATTCGAACCTGTATATTTCGCGAAACATGGGCGATCCTTAGTTTTGAGTGATGGTGGAGAAATAAACGTCTTCCAAGGTAGCTTCGGCCTGTTCGAATCCCTCCTCCGGGCAAACATCCGACAGGATATGTACGACCATTTTACCTTCAGAGATATGATGGGAAATGACCGGCATGGTATCACGGTAATGTTTGAAAGCATCCTTTTCGACTGCTTTCGTCCAGATCCTGCCCTGTACTGATGCAACCGTTTCTGCAGGCGTACCTTCCAGCAGGATCGTTCCGTTATTCATCACCACCATCTGTTTGCAGAGCGTACGCACATCATCAACGATATGCGTCGATAAGATTACGATCACCTGTTCGCCGATCTCGCTAAGGATATTGTGGAATCGATTCCGCTCCATGGGATCCAAACCTGCAGTGGGCTCATCCACGATGATCAGTTTCGGATTTCCCAGCAGTGCCTGCGCGATCCCGAAGCGTTGCCGCATGCCACCTGAGTATTCACTGACATTCCTTTTCCGCTCCTCATACAGGTTGGTCTGTTGAAGGAGGGCGTCCACGATCTCTCTGCGTTCTTTCTTATCTGCAATGCCTTTGAGGACAGCAAAATGGTTCAAAAGATCCAGGGCCGATACTTTCGGGTAAAAGCCAAAGTCTTGTGGGAGATAGCCGAGTATTTTCCTGACTTCATCCTTATTATTGACAACGTCGATGTCCCCCAGATGAATGGTTCCGCTGTCAGGATCCTGAAGCGTAGCAATGGTTCTCATGAGGGTACTTTTGCCTGCACCATTGGGGCCGAGCAGTCCGAACATCCCTTTTTCGAGGGTTAGGTTCACATGGTTCAACGCCTTCACACCATTTGGGTACACCTTCTTAAGGTCTGTTATCTGCAAGATCATTCGTGGGGATTTTTGTATTTGATCAATTTCGGGATGGTTAAAGGTACAGATTCTCAATCCATGCTTTTTGCCGTTTAACACAATCGAATTAGTCTCTTATTCAGAATAATTTCGAAGTTCAGATGGATATGTGTCGGGATACGCACTTAGTTTATTACTGTTATTTCCTGAAACCTTTGAAATTATTCGCCATATTTTCTGCTGACTGCCATTGCA
>CAJBPC010000634.1 GCA_903957405.1 uncultured bacterium
GCACGCGGACTCGCACCCTGGGACCAGCGAAAACTCGTGCATATTTTCAGCGCTGTCGAAGTGGCCTGCATGGATATCATGGGCAAAGTGATGTCGCGCCCCGTCGTTGACCTCCTCGGAGGGAAGATGCGTGATGCTGTTTCTTTTGCCGCCTATCTGTTCTACAAGCCGGAAGGCGCAGGCGGTACAGCGGGCTTCGGCGTTGACCCGGAAGCGACCGGATGGGCGAAAGCCCGTCAGGAGGCCGCCCTCGATCCGCAAGGCATGGTCCGGCAGGCCCAGGAGATGTGCCGCACCTTCGGATTCAGATCCATCAAACTGAAAGGCGGTGTTTTCGACCCGCGACAGGAAGTCGATGCCGTCATCGCCTTGCACGAGGCTTTTGGCGACGAGATCCCCCTTCGCATCGACCCCAATGGTGTTTGGAAAGTTGACACGGCCGTTCGGTTCGGCAAGGAGCTGAAACCGCATATCGAATACCTGGAGGATCCCGTGCGCGGCCAGGCCGATATGGCACTGGTGAGAAGGGAACTGGGCATCCCGCTGGCGACGAACATGTGCACCACTTCTTTCGACGAGATCCCGTCAGGCATCCGGCTGCAGTCGGAAGACATCATCCTCAGCGACCATCATTTCTGGGGAGGCCTCCAGGCGTCGATGCAGCTCGCCACGATCTGCAGGACTTTCGGACGGGAGTTGTCGATGCATTCCAATAGCCATCTCGGCATCTCATTGGCGGCGATGGTGCACCTGGGGGCGGCCCTGCCCGACCTGGTGCATGCCCTGGATACGCACTATCCCTGGCAGTCTGATGAGATCATCACGTCCGGCAGGTTCAGGTTCGAGGACGGGTCCGTGGCAGTGCCAGCAGGGCCGGGGCTCGGGGTGGAACTTGACCGGGTAGCCTTGGCCCGACTGCATGAGAACTATCTCCGATGCGGCCTGACAAAGCGAGATGACGAAACGGAAATGCAGAAAATAGAACCGGGATGGACCTTCCAGCCGGTCAGGTGGTAGCTGTCGGTCATTCATATCATCTTTCAAGACATGAGGTTCATCATCGCTCCGGATAAGTTCAAAGGCAGCATCGATGCGGTCACCCTATGCGGCATCATCCGGCAGGAGCTGCAGTATGTGATGCCCGGTGCCGACCTGGAATCCTATCCGCTGGCGGATGGTGGAGATGGCTTCGAGCAGATCATCCAATACTATTTCCATACCGAAACGGTCACCGCCCCGGCATCGGATCCGCTTGGCAGGCCGATGACAGCGGCCTACCAATACGCCACTTCCTCCGACACCGCTTTTATCGAAATGTCTGCTGCCAGCGGCCTGGCATTGTTGCGCGAGGAAGAACGCGACCCCATGCGCAGCTCCACCCATGGTACGGGCATGCTCGTCCGGCACGCGTTGGAAAAAGGTGCCCGGAAGGTCGTCCTCGGTATCGGCGGCAGTGCCACCAACGACGCCGGCATCGGCATGGCATGCGCGCTTGGGTATCGTTTCATGGATCGTGAGGGGCAATCGCTCGAGCCTTGCGGAGGCAACCTGCGGCATATCCACCAGATCCGACCGCCGGAAGTTGACATCACGAAAGGGATCGATTTTACGGTCGCCTGCGATGTGAAAAACCCGTTCTTCGGGCCCGAAGGCGCTGCTTTTGTCTATGGCCCGCAGAAAGGCGCTTCTCCCGAAATGGTCGAACAACTCGATCTCGGCCTGCGACACCTCGATGAGCTTTTCCGGCAAACCTTCGGACGGTCCGTCGCCACCACGGAAGGCGCAGGTGCGGCAGGCGGCATGGGAGGCGGCAGCCTGGTGTTTCTGAAGGCGAGACTCATCTCCGGAATGGATTTCATCATGGCATCCATCGGCCTCGAAGAGAAGATCCGGCATGCAGACGCGGTGATCACTGGCGAAGGGCGCGTGGATGCACAATCCTTCAACGGAAAAGTTGTCGGGGAGATCCTCTCGATCTCGAAGCGTCACCACAAGAAAGTGTACATCCTGTGCGGTACATCAACCGTTGCTTTCGAAGCCTGGCGAGAGATGGGCATCGAGCAATTGTCGGCACTGACGGATTGCGCCCCGTCTCAGAAGGACGCCATCCTCGAGCCGGCCAGCTACCTGCCCTGTGCCATCCGGAATCTCTTCTCCAAAGAATGATGCAGCCATCCCGATCCGGAATCTGTATCCGTTCCGACGGAAGAATGACTGATGCAAGACCTTCAACCATCCCTCAAATCGGATGCGCAGGATATTCATGGCGTTTTTTTCATTTTACCGAACATTGGCTTTATCTTGTCGGACGGCGACAGCTGAAATCAATTGTTCAATTATGATAAATGGATTGGTAAATCAAATAAGTGCTGTGCTGAATTCCCTGGGGATCACAGAAATCAACCATGAGAAACAGGATGAGCAGGATCTCATTGTGTTCACCCATGAGGGGAGTGCCAAGGAATACAGCTATCTGCTGCTGTTCAACCTGGATGAAGACAAGGTCCTGGTGAATCTTTTCATGACTTTCCCGAATCTGTACCAGGAGCCTGACCTCGAATTCTACCAGTTGCTGGAGAGTTTGAGCGATAACTGCATCCTTGGGTATTTGCATTTCATGCCGGAAGAAGAGCATCTTCGGATCAACTACCGGTCAAATTATATCGGGGATGCGGAAGATTTCCTCGGAAATAAATCCTTCCGCAATTTCCTCTCCGCCTCCATGGATATGGTGGAGATCATGGACCTCGAATTCGGCGTCAAGTGATCTTATTTTTTCTGATCATCTTTTTGCCATGGATCATCGCCTGATGGTTGATGTGTCATCATACTTTCAACAAACCACAAGGAATGCCAAAGTCCGTTCTTCAGAGGAAGCCATCATCCTCTTCTGTGATCAGAAGATCCCTGGCGGATAAGGAATTATCCACACAGGATTCGATGAATGACAGCCGGAAGGAGTCTGCAAGCCTGAAGAAATTGGATGACATGGCGGATGGGCATGGTGCATCCACCTCGTTGAATGTTGCTGCTGACACGGCAACGGGCAGTTCCTCTGTCAGCCGACTTCAGGAATTGGCTGATAGCAGCAGTGTGGCAGCGGTACCGCCAGTCATGGCTCCGGTTGATGAGGCGGCGACCAGCAAGGCTGGGATCCCTGCGATGGCGGCTTTGGCAGCGGTGAAGCTGAAGGGGAAGTCTCCCGTGGCCGCACCGGAAGCGTTGGCCACAACAGATGGATCGGTGGTGCCGGCAGAGCCCGGAGGCAAGGCTGGCAAGGGCCGTACGGCAGCGTTGGCGGCCTTGGCAGCGGTGAAGATGCAGGGGAAGTCGCCCGTAGCCGCTCCCGAGGCGTTGGCCACAACAGATGGATCGGTGGCACCGGCAGAACCCGGAGGCAAGGCTGGCAAGGGCCGTACGGCAGCGTTGGCGGCCTTGGCAGCGGTGAAGATGCAGGGGAAGTCGCCCCTAGTTGCTCCGGAGGCGCTGGCCACAACAGATGGATCGGTGGTGCCGGCAGAGCCCGGAGGCAAGGCTGGCAAGGGCCGTACGGCAGCGTTGGCGGCCTTGGCAGCGGTGAAGATGCA
>CAJBPC010000635.1 GCA_903957405.1 uncultured bacterium
ACAAAAGAAGTAAGCATCAAATACCCGGGCGTAAGCATCGTGAAAGTACATCAGCCCGAAAACCCCAACTATCTTTTCGTAGACCTCCGGATTTCCCCGACAACAAAACCCGGCAAACTGAAGGTCAACCTCGCGAAGGGAAAATCTTTTGATTTTACACTGGACAGCCGCAATAAAAACAACGGCACATCAAGGATCAAAGGAGTGCATGCAAGCGATTTCGTATACCTCATCATGCCCGACAGGTTTGTGAATGGCGATACGGTCAATGATCATAACAGCGACTTGCTGGACAAAAGCACCGATCGCGCCAACCCCTTTGCAAGGCACGGCGGGGATATCAAAGGGGTGGAAAAAAGCCTTGATTACCTCAGTGATCTCGGGGTTACAACGGTTTGGATGACACCTGTCCTGGAAAATAACATGCCGCAGACCTTGGAAGCTGGAAAATATGTCATGAGCGGCTATCACGGATACTGGATCACAGACCATTACCAGGTCGACAAGCGATTGGGTGGCAACGACGCTTATAAGTCCATGGTCAATGCAGCACATGCAAAAGGAATGAAGGTCATTCAAGATGCCGTGTACAATCATGTTGGCGACTACCACCATACCGTGCTGGACCTCCCGATGAAAGAATGGCTGAACCAATGGCCCTCATACCAGGGCGCCAACCACAGGGAAGAAGTCTTTTTCGATCCATATACATCTGCATCTGATAAGAAGATCATGCTCGGGGGGTGGTTCGTTCCTCACCTGCCAGACCTCAACCTGGCAAATCCCTATGTGGCGAATTTCATCATCCAAAGCACCGTATGGTCCACAGAGATGTTTGGCATCGACGGATGGCGGGTGGATACCTACAAGTATTGTGATGAGAAATTCCTGAACCGCATCAATGATATCCTGGAAAAAGAATTTCCGGCACTCACCGTTTTCGGGGAGGCCTGGTCACAGACTGTCACAGGCACCGCCTACTTCAGCCGAAGCAATATCGAATCGCCCTTTAGGCACAATGCTCAGGGTGTAACGGATTTCCCATTGGCATCGGCCATGCTGGATGCGGTAAACCAGCCATTCGGCTGGTCTGAAGGAGTGAATCGCCTATACATGACCTTGGCGCAGGACGTGCTCTACAAAGATCCCATGCGGAATTGCATATTCCTGGATAATCATGACATGAACCGCGTATTCTCCATGGTCGGGACCAATGACAACCGTTACCGGATGGTCATGGGGCTATTACTCACCATGCGCGGAATTCCACAGATGTATTACGGTACAGAGATCCTCATGAAGAATTTCAAGGATCCGACCGATGCAGAAGTCCGCAAGGATTTTCCCGGAGGATGGAAGAGTGACCCAATCAACAAGTTTTCCGCAGCAGGTCGCACCGCTGAAGAAAATGCAGCTTTCGACTTTATCAGAAAATTGGCACAGTTCCGAAAAAAATCCTCCGCACTGGGCAGTGGTAAATTCATGCATTATATCCCCGTCGACGGATTGTACGTATATTTTAGATATGATAAGGGACAGACCATCATGTGTATCCTGAATTCCAACAACGAAAAAGCATCGGTCAAAACAGATAGATTTTCACAAAACATCATGGGATTCACCACGGGAAAAGATGTCATGACAGGAACCATGTCATCACTCGCCCGACCGATTGACATAGCACCAAAGACGTTGTTGATCATGGAGCTCAACTGACAGGTTATCTATTCCCGCCCGTGCGGTAGGTCGTTAAAGACTCATTCATATGGGAGCATCTAAGCATAGCAGGAAGGGACCTCAAAATAAAATAGAGGCAAAGGACGCTGACGCTCAGGATCAAGGTGGGGAGATGCCCAGCTATGAACAGGTGCATTTCGTCGACTCATCCAAACCCGTGTGGAATTATTCTTTGTTCAACGAAGAGACCATCCGAAATTTCCATCAGGGTACCTGCTACGATGCCTACAGATATTTTGGGAACAAGCAACTAACGGTACTG
Organism: uncultured bacterium; assembly: GCA_903957405.1. Classification (GTDB taxonomy): domain Bacteria; phylum Bacteroidota; class Bacteroidia; order Chitinophagales; family Chitinophagaceae; genus Pollutibacter. Next base: position 2,000 of record CAJBPC010000635.1, read on the forward strand.
GATACCCCAGGAACATACTTTTCCGTTTGGGTACCGAATGCCACAGCCGTCTCCGTATGCGGAAACTTCAATGACTGGAGCAAGATCACCCATCCGTTGTTTGTCAGACTGGATCACAGCGGCATCTGGGAGGGCTTCATTCCTCACCTTGGCAGAGGCGTGGTGTACAAATACCATATCGTAGGATATCAGGGCGCATTGCTTGACAAGGGTGATCCCTACGCGCATTTCTGGGAATTGAAGCCCAAAACAGCATCCATCACCTGGAACTTTGAGTTCGAGTGGAATGATGCTAAGTGGATGAGGGACAGGAAGAAACACAATGCACTTGATGCTCCGTACTCGGTGTATGAAGTGCATTTGGCAAGCTGGATGCGGCCGGATAAGGATGATGAAGAATCCTACCATACATACGGTGAAATCGCGGAAAAGCTCGTGCCTTACGTAAAGGACATGGGCTTCACGCATGTGGAGATCATGCCGGTCATGGAATTCCCTTTCGACGGAAGCTGGGGCTATCAGGGTACCGGATATTTCGCACCCACCTCACGATTCGGCAATCCGGAACAGTTCATGGCGATGATAGACCTCTTCCACAACGAAGGCATCGGTGTGATACTCGACTGGGTCCCATCACATTTTCCTTATGATGCACATGGGCTTTTCATGTTCGATGGTGCCCACACCTATGAATATGCCGACATGCGTAAAGGATATCATCCCGATTGGAACAGCTATATCTTCAATTACAAGAGGGGAGAAGTGAGGTCGTTCCTCATCAGCAACGCACGCTTCTGGTTCGATAGATTCCATATCGACGGCATAAGGGTGGATGCCGTTTCTTCCATACTCCAATTGGATTATTCCCGAAAACATGGTGAATGGGAGCCAAATGAATTTGGAGGAAACGGAAACCTCGAAGCCATCGCGTTCATAAAGGATCTCAACGAGACGATCTATCGCGACTTCCCGGATGTGCAAACCATCGCGGAAGAAGCGACAGACTGGCCCGGAGTATCGAGACCCACTTGGCAGGACGGTCTCGGCTTCGGCATGAAATGGATGATGGGTTGGATGCATGACAGCTTGCGCTATTTCAAGCAGGAGCCATCTTTTCGAGAACATCAGCAAGATCAGTTCACGTTCAGCATGATGTATTTTTACGACGAGAATTTCATGCTACCCCTCAGCCATGATGAAGTCGTCCATGGCAAATCCCCCATGATCTACAAGATGCCTGGGGACGATTGGCAGAAATTCGCAAACCTTCGCCTGCTTTATACGTATATGTTCACCCATCCGGGTGGCAAGCTGCTGTTCATGGGCAACGAATTCGGACAGACATCTGAATGGAATTACAAGTCGGAACTCGATTGGCATCTGCTCCATTTCGATTCCCATCGGATGCTGAAAGACTGTGTGAAAAAACTCAACCAACTCTATCGGCAGGAACCGGCACTCCATGAGTTGCAGTTTGAACAAGGCGGATTCGAATGGGTCGACCTAAACCATCGAGCAGAATCCGTGATCTGCTATCGACGTAAAGGTAAAAGGCCAAAGGATGATGTCATTGTGATCCTGAATATGACTCCTCAGCCGCGCCTTGACTGGAAGATCCGGGTCCACGGAAAATCAAAGTGGAAAGAGATTTTCAACAGCGACGACACAGCGTTTTACGGGTCGGGTAATGTCTATAACCCCAATATCAGCGTATCAATATCCGATAAGGAACAAAAGATTTTTGAACTGAGCCTGCATCTGCCGCCGTTGGGGGCCGTTATCCTTCGATAGGATCGCGCAGGTATTGCTAACACCCTGTCCAATGAAACCAATCCTCATCCACGCATGGCTTCTTTTATTCCCTTTGCTGTCCTCTGCACAGGCGCAAGACAGCGCCCGGGTATTGTACCAAAAGGCAATGGCGGATATGGAATCACGAAAGTACAAGCCTGCTTTTGAAAAACTTCAGCAGGCTGTCTCGCTGGATTCCACACACACGGCAGCCATCAGAAAGCTCGGCCTTGCAGCGATTGAAATACGCAGGTATGATGTCGCCATTTCATCCTTTCAAACAGCCATCAGACAGCAAACGGATGATACGATCTCTCTGAGGTTACTGGCACAGCTGCATTTTCAGACCCGGAAATGGGACGATGCCATCCGTGATTGCCACCAGATGCTATCTCTCCAAATGTATGGCAGGGTGAATTATATGCTCGGGAAAAGCTATTGGCAAAAAGAGGATTATGGCAACGCTTTTCGTTACCTGGATGCAGCATACAAGGAGGAACCCAAGAATATCGAGATCCCAGTGCTCTTTGCAAAAGGATTGGTGGATATGAGCAATTTCAAACAGGCCGTAAAATATTATCAGGAAGCCATCGAGATGGACTCCTCAAGGCACGACCTCATCTATGAAACGGCATTGGCCTATTCATCCATGCCCGATGACAGATCTGCCGTCATGTTCTATGAGCTCGCCATGAAAAAAGGATATCCCGTGGACGATGATTTCTTGGAAAACATCGCCAACTCATACATGTCCGCGGATATGCCCGACAGATCGATAGCATTGCAACTGCAGCTCCTGGAAAAGAGACCAGGTGACCTTTCCCTGTTGTTCAATATCGCTCAGACGTACTACGAAACGGCAAAATATGAGCAGGCCATCGATACCTGGCAACAGCTCCTGACATTCGATAAGGATAATGCCAGGGCGGTATATATGATCGGACTTTCATACCAGCACAAGGGAGAAAAATCAAAGGGTAAAGGCATCTGCAACAAAGCAATCGAGATGGACCCCAAGCTCAAAGACTACAGGCATGTGAAACAATGGCTCAGGCTCTGAATCATTGGATCCCCAACTGAGAAAGCCATTTGATCGACATCTCCGGCCATTGGGAAAGTACAGGGTCCTTCGGTGCCATGCCGAATCCGTGCCCTCCGTGATCGAAAACATGCAGGGATGCCTTGATCTTGTTCCGCAACAATGCCTGATAGAAAACAATCCCATTCTGGACGGGAACGGATTTGTCATCACCCGAAAACACGATGAAGGTCGGGGGGGTCTTCGCATCGACCCGGTTATATGTACTGAAGGATTGCTTCATTTCAGCACTGGCACCTTTGCCCAGCAACATCTCCCCGCTGTACTTATGCGAGAAGCTGTCAGACAACGAAATCACGGGATATATCAATATTGCAAAAGCCGGTCTGCTGCTTTCACGCTCCAGCAGATCCGCAGCGGAAGGGTTCGCTTCCTTATGCATCGTAGCTGCCATCGAGGCCAGGTGTCCGCCTGCTGAAAAGCCAAGCACCCCTGTTTTCAGCACATCGATCCCGAATTCGACGGCCCTCGTTTTAATGATGCGCATCGCCGTCGTCACATCGTCATGCTGCGCCGGGAAACGACTTCCATTTTGTTCCGCATCGTTCAGGCGATACATCAATACAAAAGCATCGAAACCTTTGCTGTTGAAAAAAGCTGCAACATCCTTCCCCTCATGACCTTTCGCCAGTGCGGTATAGGCACCTCCCGGACAAATGAGGATGCATGGCCTTGCACTGCCGGTTCCGGCAGGATAGTAGTCCATATATGGGGCATCCTCAATCTTCTCACGACCCCAGATCCGAAGGCCTTTCACATCCGGATAAAGTGTGATGCGCGTCTGTGCAGTGGACTGGCTGATCATGGACATGGTAACAATAATGGCTAAAATGATTCGTGTCATGACGAAGTTAATTTTATATGTATCACATGCGTTCCGGAACATCCATCCCCACCAGCTCAAGCGAGGAACGGATGACGGTCGAAGTCATACTGCAGATCCGTAGCCTAAGCTGTCGTTTTTCCTCCGATTCGGCACTGGCCACTGAATGTTCC
>CAJBPC010000636.1 GCA_903957405.1 uncultured bacterium
ATCCTGAAGGGTGACCGAAGCGCATGAAAGGGATGGCCGTGAAAAAAAAATAATTGCGCGATAAATGATTAAATTGTAACTCTAAAATTAAAGATTGTACATGGGCCGGATCTTTGCCGTATTCCTTTTTATTTCAGTGCTTTCCGCCTGCCGGGTACAGGACTCCGTTCTGACAAACGACGAGGTCATAGCGGTGATCACGAAATTCGACGAAGGCTGGCAAACGAAAAAAGCCCGTATTGTGGACTCCGTCCTCTCCGAAAAATACGTGTACTACACACAATCGGGCAATGTCTTCGACCGGGCCAGTCTGGTCGGTACGGCAGGCTCAGACATATATACCCTGCAGACCATGGAAAGGGAGAACCTGACGGTGGAGATAGAAGGAAACACCGCGGTGGTGAACAGCGTCTGGAAGGGAAAGGGGATCTACCACGGCGAAGCGTTCAACGATCGTCAGCGATGCAGCATCACCATCGTGAAGGACGATGGGAAGGTGAGGATCCTTTCGGAGCATTGTACACCCATAAAATAGGGATCCGTCTTTCATGCCTTTGTCATTGGAAAAATGCGGAGTCCCCGCTTGCAAAAAATAAACCTGTCCATATTTCCCAAAACCCGAATCAAAATGCCCAGATCCCTATTGCTCATCCCCATGATGTTCATGGCTGCCTCGATGTTCACGAACCATGAGCCGTTCAATGGCATGCATCTGCCGCTAGCCACGACGCAGTCGGCGGCAGACACCCTGCGTAAGGACACGATGGTATATGTTTCTTTCCGAGATCTGCCCCTCAAGCCCGAGAGGGAGGTGAAATTCACCACGAGCGAAGGCACCTGGATGAGTGTGGACATCAGCCCCGACGGCAGCCGGATCGCATTCGACCTGATGGGTGACATCTACACCATGCCGGTTTCGGGTGGGATTGCCACTCCTGTCACCAAGGGCATCGCCTACGAAACGCATCCCCGATACAGTCCGGATGGCAAGAAGATCCTTTTCACCAGCGACAGGACCGGGAGCGACAATATCTGGTATATCGACATGGAGAAAAAGGACACCGTGCAGTTGACCAAAGATCAAAGTGAAGACTTTCCATCCGCGGTATGGACACCAGACGGTGAATACATCATTGCCTCCCGGGGGCGCCGCATCCCGAAGCTTTGGATCTATCACAAGGACGGTGGCGGAGGGTTGCAGCTGACCGACCAGCCCGCCAGCCTCAAGACCATCGACCCCTTCGTCAGTGCCGATGGGAATACCGTCTATTTCAGCCAGCGCACAGGATCATGGAATTACAACGCCCTGCTGCCGCAATACCAGATCGGCACATACGACCGAAAGAAGGGATATGCCAACACCATCACATCCCGATACGGGTCAGCCTTCACCCCCACCCTGTCAAAGGACGGGTTGTGGATGGCATACGGCAGCCGGCATGAGGATAAGACCGGGCTTGTACTCAGGAATCTGAAAAGCGGCGAAGAGCGCTGGCTGGCGTATCCCGTGCAGCGCGACGATCAGGAATCGATCGCTCCGCAGGGTGTATATCCCGGGATGGCGTTCACCCCAGACAGCAAGGCACTCATCGCATCCTATGGCGGAAAAATATTTCGGTTACCCGTAGACGGTAGTCAGCCCAAAGAGATCCCCTTTTCTGTCGATGTCCGGCTCGAGATCGGTCCGCGCCTCTACACCAGCTATGGCATCAGCGACAGTTCCCATGCGATGGCCACTCAGATCCGGGATGCCGTGCCTTCGCCCAACGGCAGGATGCTCGCATTCACGGTGCTGAACAGGCTGTATGTCATGGACTACCCTACGGGCACACCCCGCAGGCTTACGCAGCATGAGTTCACCGAGGCCATGCCCGCCTGGAGTCCGGATGGCACACAGATCGCATTTGTCAGCTGGGATGAGGCCGTGGGCGGACACCTCTTCAAAGTGGCTGCGAGCGGAAGGACGGCTCCGGTGCGCCTCACGACGGAAGCCGGATTTTACATGCAACCAGCCTGGAGTTACAACCGACGGATCGCCTTCTTCAGCGGACCGAAGCGTTTATTTTCAGAAGCCGAGTCACCTTTCTTCAGTGGTGCGGAGGCTGCGCTGGAATGGATCCCCGAAATCGGCGGGACGATGCGCAGGATAGACATGGCACGGAACCGTGGAAACGTTCATTTCACAAAAGACACCACCCGCATCTATCTGAATTCGGGAGGCGGAAGTCTGGTATCGATCCGATGGGATGGAACGGATGAGAAGACGCATGTGAAGATCACCGGCATCACCACCTATGGCAGCAATCCAGAGGCGGACGCACATGGCCACGGTGGGCTGAATTATATCATGGGCAAGCCGATGATGAACGCGGATCCGCTCAACCACTGCATGCTTCCCGAATCCGCCAGCAGCCGGGAGCCGCAGAACATGCCGTCTTCGGCCGGCACCATTCTGATGGCACCCGTGGGTGACAAGGCCATTGCACAAGTGAACAACAACATCTATGTCGTCACGATCCCGGAGACCGGCAAGGCACCCTCGATATCCGTAGCCGACCCGAAATCATCGAGTTTCCCGTCAAGGCAGCTCACGGAGATCGGTGGGGAGTTCCCGGCATGGGAAGATGATGGCAAAAAAATACACTGGTCGCTTGGGAACGGCCATTGGGTATATGACATCTCACGGGCAAAGACATTCGAAGACTCGGTAAAATCCGCGCAGAAAGCCGCGGATAGAAAGAAGACCGACAGCCTGCTCTTGCTGACACAGCAGGGGCCTGCCGCCAGGAAGCTCGCCGATTCATTGTCCCTTCGCACAAAAGACTCCATGACGGCTTTGTACAAGGCCGATACCGCAAGGGCAAGAAAAGACAGCATCTCGAATGCCCTCGCGAAAAAGGAAGCGAAATACGAACCATCAGAGACACAGGTGAAAGTATGGTTCCGGAAAGACAAGCCCGGAGGGTCATTGCTGCTCAGGAATGCGCGCATCGTGACCATGAAAGGGGATGAGGTGATCGAGCGGGGAGACATCCTCATTGTTGATAACCGCATCAAGGCTGTCGGTCAGGCAGGCACCCTGATGGGACCGGCAGGCACAAAGGAGATCGACTGCAACGGGAAGACGATCACGCCCGGATTTGTCGATACCCATGCGCATATGTGGCCCTTCTGGGGACTCCACAAGAACCAGGTATGGCTTTATGCTGCAAACCTCGCCTATGGCGTCACCACGACACGGGACCCGCAAACGGCGACCTCTGATGTGCTAACGTATTCCGACATGGTGGATGCGGGACAGATCGTCGGGCCGAGGGTCTACAGCACCGGTCCCGGCGTGGGATTCTGGTCGTACAATCTGAAGAGTCTTGAGCAGACCCGGAACGTGCTCAAACAATACAGCAAGTACTACAACACTAAGTATATCAAGATGTATCTCGTCGGCAATCGCCAGCATCGCCAATGGGTGATCATGGCCGCCAGGGAGCAAGGCCTCATGCCGACTACGGAAGGCGGACTGGATTACAAATTAAATATCACCCAATTGTTCGACGGATATCCCGGCCACGAACATGCCATTCCGATCAGTCCGCTATACGGGGATGTCATCAAAACGATCGCTGCGTCGAAGATGACGGTCACGCCTACCCTATTGGTGGCATATGGCGGCCCGTGGGCGGAGAATTTTTATTACACTACGGAGAGTCCTCTGAAGGATGAGAAACTGAAGAGATTCACGCCATACGAGGAGTTCTCTTCAAAGATCCGCAGGCGCACAGGGTCGCTTGGCGGGTGGTTCACAGAGGAGGATCACGTATTCAGTAAGCATGCACAAGGCATCAAATCGCTGGTGGAAGCAGGCGGACTGGCGGGCATCGGAAGCCACGGACAGCTGCAGGGACTCGGATACCATTGGGAGCTATGGAGCGTTGCCAGTGGCGGCATCAAGAACCATGACGCCCTGAAAGTCGCAACGATACTGGGTGCCACCGGACTTGGATTGGACAAAGACCTTGGATCGATCGAGCCCGGCAAACTGGCAGACTTGGTCATCATGGATAAAAATCCGTTAGAAGACATCAGAAACACCAATACCATCAGCCATGTGATGAAGAATGGAAGGCTGTACGACGGAAATCTGCTGGATGAGGTCCATCCGGCGAAGCGTAAAATGGATACGGGTGTATGGAAGAAAGAAGCTCCAAAAAATACAACAAAATAGGCGTTTTACATTGGGTATCGGCATATCCCGATACCCAATGTTCAATTGCCGGCCATCTTCATGAATTCACTCGGGGAAATTCCCGTGATCTCCTTGAACTGACGGTAAAAAGACACGCGATTGGAGAATCCGGAGTTCAGGGCGACTTCGTTGAGGTTGGCCTTTGTACCCAATTCGAGGATCTGACGTCGGGCCTCATTGACCCGAAAACGATTTACGAGTCCAAGAAAACCCGTATCACTATGAGAATTGATCGCCTGGGAAATGTATTTCTGGTTGGTGGCGAGTTTCATGCTCAGGTCATTCAGACTGAGGTCGGGATTGAGGTATAGTTTTTCCTTATCGAGCAACCAGATGATTTTTTGGAACCGCAGTTCCGATGGGATCGACTCAGGGTCCGTTTCCGGGTTGCCATGACCGACACTTGCTATCGGCAAAGCGGTATCCTTCTGTTTCATTTCCTCTACGTTCTTGCGGAACAGGATCTTCAATTGGTCCTGCAGCCTGAGATACTGTCTGATGATGATGGCACCTGCAGCAATGAGGATTCCCAGCAGTATAAGCACCCCTAAAAGTTGCCGGTTGCGTTCGCGGATATGCCCTTCCAGCACAAGTTTCTGATCGCGTATCTTATCGAGCTCATAGATGACTTTTATCTGCTCATATGCCGCTTCCGCACTTTTGTTTTGGGTGCTTTTGATGATATTCTGGTAGAGATCAAGCGTCTTTTTGTGTTTAAGGTAGTCACCTTTCCTGGCATAGACGGCCACCATATCGAGGTATATCTCATCCAGCATCTCCATGCCGTTCTCGGTCTTTGCAAGCATTTCTGCGCGCAGCAACAGTTCTTCAGCTTTGGCCAGATCTCCGTCATGCAGGGCGTTCTTGCCCATCGACATGATGACAATGACTTTCTGGCTTCCCAACTGCTTCGTTTCTACTATGGATAGTGCTTCAGCCAAAAGCATTTGAGCTTTGGGTGCATTGCCCTTTTCCTGCTCCATGATGGCCATGTTGCTCAGCATGGAAACCATGTAAAACGGCTCACCGAGTGCCTTGAAAATGTCATAGGCCTTGGTGTTGTAGTCTGTCCGAAGAGACATACTACCCGGGGCATCGTACATCATGGCGAGGTTCTGATAGCCCAATGCCAGGTTCAGACTGTCATTGTGTCTTTGGGAATAGTCGATTGCCAATTGGCAAAGTTCAATGCCGCGTTTTTTGTTGTTTTTCTTGCGTTCCAGCAGGCTGATATTGATCCAGCTCTGCGCCATGGAGAAGGAATCCGACCGTTGTTCTGCGATGCGGAGCGAGCGCGTATATGCATCAAGCGCCTCCGGTATCTTGTCCTGCATGTCGTAGATGACGCCCAGATTGTTATAGCATCCTTCCATGACCTTCTGATCTTTCTTTCCAAAATCCGTCTCAAGGGCTTTCAGAAAATAATTCACGGAAAGGATCTCTTTGGAACGGAAATAGTTGGCGATCCCCAGCAGGTAATAAGATCTCGCGATCATGGAATCGCTGTTGGCACTGATCGCCAGTGATTCGGAAAGCAGATCCTTTGCGAGGCTGTCAGCCTTTATCGCCTGATCGGGAAGCATGGCCCGGATCTTTTCATATCGCGCCATAAAATCCTGGGCTTGCGACTGAACCGGACACGAAAGGGTGATCAACACGAACCAAAGTGTGATCCTGGATAAAAATTGGGGAATTGTCATGCGTAATCAATGAAAAACCGAAACCCTGGCTAAATGTCAGATGCTATTTTTGCATGTTCATGAAATCCACCGTAAGCTTTGCCATGGCATGCACGCCCAGCTTCATTCCGCTCTCATCGATGAAAAAATCTGGTGTGTGGTGAGACGGGACCTCCCTGGGGTCTTTTCCTTTCGGCATGCCGCCAAGGAAGAAGAAGAGTCCGGGGATTTTTTCCTGGTAGAATGAAAAATCTTCCGCACCGGTTCGGGGAGGAATGACCGATACATTGTCTTTTCCCGCCACCATCTGGAAGGTGGGCAGCATCTTCGCTGTCAGCGGTGGATCGTTGTAGGTGACCGGATACCTCGAAGCGAAGGGGATTTCCACGGAGACTTCCGCCCCGGCAGCCTCTGCCGTCTTGGTTGCGATCTGACGGATCCGGTCGATGACAAGCTTTTCATCCTGTCGGCCGAATGTCCGGATCGTACCTTTCATCTCGACCTGTTCCGGGATGATGTTGGAGCGCACGCCACCATGGATGGCACCGATGGTGACAACCCCCGGGTTTTCTGTGATATCCAGATTGCGGCTGATGATCGTCTGCAGGCTGTTGATGATCTGAGCCGATACAACGATGGGGTCGATGGATGACCATGGCGCGGCTCCGTGCGCCTGACGTCCTTTCACGACCAGGCGCATGTCGCTGACTGCGGCCATCGTTCCACCTGGACGGTATGTGATCTTACCGACTTCCGTCTGTGAGTTTATATGCAGTCCGAAAATGACATCCACGGCAGGGTTTTCCAAAACGCCCTGTTTCACCATGAGTTCGGCGCCACCTTCTTCGCCTTTGGGTACGCCCTCTTCTGCCGGCTGGAAGATGAACTTCACCGAGCCTTTGAGATCCTTCTTCATCGACGCCAAGACTTCCGCCACACCCATCAGGATCGCCACGTGCGTATCATGTCCGCAGGCATGCATGACACCGACCTCCTGGCCTTCATACTGCGTTTTCACCTTTGATGCGAAGGGCAGGTCGACCCGTTCGGTGACTGGCAGACCGTCCATATCGGCACGCAAAGCCACTATGGGGCCGGGTTTCCCACCGACCAGCAAACCCACCACTCCCGTGTGCGCCACGCCTGTCTTCACCTCGATGCCCAGGGACCGAAGATGTTTTGCGATGATATCCGCGGTGCGGGTCTCGCGGTTGCCCAGCTCCGGATGCGCATGGAAGTCTCTGCGCCATTCGATCATCCGCGGCTCTATCTTATCGGTCTGTGAAGTGATGCGCGAAAAAATGGCATCTGTCTGCCCATGCGACACACCGGCGATGAGCATGAAGGAAAAAAGCAGGGTCCTGATCATGTGCTTTATGTTTTCTGAACGAAAATTACACAAAGGTGCCTAACAATGGTTTTTTTTTATTTTCTTTTGCAATATGAGGATCGATGCGCATCAGCATTTCTGGACTTACGAACCCGC
>CAJBPC010000637.1 GCA_903957405.1 uncultured bacterium
CTGCAGCAGGTTGAATTCCTCGTTCTCATAAACGATCTTCTTGGTCAGTCCGTAACAGTTCAAAGGCTTTCCCCGAAGGGAGAAGACAGCCTGCGTTTCGACATCCCGCGACTTGGTGATGGAACCACTCGCGGAGTCGCCCTCGGTGATGAAGATCGTGGATTGCAACTGCTTGGCCACAAACGCCTCCCTTGCTTTCACAGGTGGCTCATCGTTCAAGTGTATGCGGCAATCCCTGAGTTTTTTATTGTGGAGGTTCGCTTTCTTCGCACGCTCGTTCGCAAGCTTCTTGATGCCCGCCAGTTCCTTTCGCTCCCGCTCGCTCTGCTCGATGCGCTTCCTCATCGCATCCGCCACCGCGGTGTTCTTATGCAGGAAATTATCCAGCTCCCGTCCCAGGAAATCCGCCATGAAATTCTTCATGCTCGGCCCGCCTTCATAGACAACCTGTGAACCGAGCTTTGTCTTTGTCTGCGACTCGAACACCGGCTCCTGCACCCGCACGGAGATCGCAGCCACGATGCTTTGACGGATATCCGAAGTGTCGTAATCCTTTTTGTAAAACTCCCGCACGGTGCGGACGAACGCCTCGCGGAATGCAGCCACATGCGTACCCCCCTGCGTGGTATACTGCCCGTTCACAAAACTGTACAGATCCTCACCGTAATCATTGTTGTGCGTGAAGGCGATCTCGATATCCTCACCCTTCAGGTGCACGATGGGATACCGGATCTCCTCCTCATTCGTCTTGCGCTTCAAAAGGTCCATTAGACCATTCTTGCTGACGAATTTTTTTCCGTTGAAGTTGATGATGAGTCCGGCATTCAGGTAACAATAATTCCATAACTGGTTCTCCACATACTCCGGGATGTAATTGAAATTCCGGAATATGGAATCATCGGGGATGAAGGTCACCAATGTCCCGTTCGTGCCGTCCGTGTTCGCCTCCTTGTACTCCTTTACGAGTATGCCCTTTCCAAACTCCGCGGTCTTCTCCTTGCCCTCCCTGAAGGCCGTCACTTTGAAGTAATCACTCAACGCATTGACGGCCTTGGTACCCACACCGTTCAAACCCACACTCTTCTGGAACACCTTGCTGTCATATTTTGCCCCGGTATTGATCTTGCTGACGACATCCACCACCTTGCCGAGCGGTATGCCGCGCCCAAAATCACGGATCGTGATGGTCTTCCCATCGATCTTCAGGTCGATATGCTTCCCGTAACCCATCGTATGCTCATCGATGCAGTTATCGAGCACTTCCTTGAGCAAGACATAGATCCCGTCATCCGGACTGCTGCCGTCACCGAGCTTGCCAATATACATGCCGGGGCGCAGTCGTATATGCTCCCGCCAGTCAAGGCTCTTGATGGAATCCTCGGTATATTCAAACAGGTTCGTTTCCTTTTCCTTTGCCATGGTCTTCTTTTCTTTTGATCGTCCCCCGAAAGGGATTCATGCAAAACTAATAAATTTAGCAATTTGTCGGGCCGGCAAATATAGTGATTGGCCGCACGGTCCGCAGGCCGGTTTATCAACGGTTTGTTGATAAACTGAAGAAAAGTGAGGAACGAGGCAAAATTTCCTTGAAAATGTCATTGGAGGATGACAGGAATTTTTCCGATATTTGGCGCACAAAAGAATGCAAATGGATAAAAGAATCTTCACCCTGATCTTCATCTTCGTGATATACTTCCTGATTGCGATGGCCATGTTGTTTTTCCCGACCGCGCAGAAATTCTTGACCGGAATGCTGTTCGGTGTCACTGGCCTGGCCCTGTTCTTCATGTTCTTCGGCCTATGGATGCTGGAAAGAAAAGACTGATCCAATCGGAACGTATTCATAAGCGGAAAGCCCTTCACTCGAAGGGCTTTC
>CAJBPC010000638.1 GCA_903957405.1 uncultured bacterium
GAACATCTTTACGAGGCCATCCTTGACTTCCAAAAAAGGGAAAGACGATTCGGGAAAACAAGCCACCAACTGCAAGATGAAATCGCCATGAAAGTCTGATGGCTTCATAATTAATAGTTTCTTTAACAAAGCATTACACAAAAAGCCCTTATTTTGCCGCCTCGTAATATAACCCGGATGAAGTGGACCAAGACGTTCATAGCAAGTTTCCTTTCCTTACTGTTCGTAACATCCGGTTTTACCCAAACCGACACTGTTCCGGCTGTATCTGTCGATCCGGAACTGCTAGCAATTTTCGACTCAAAGAATCCCAAGAAGTACATCATCGCCGACATAAAAGTCACCGGTAATGTAAAATTCGACGCCGCGATCGTTGTCTCCGTATCCGGTCTTTCCGTTGGAGATGAGGTGACGATACCCGGTGGGGACAATTTTTCCAAAGCGATCAACAAGCTGTGGTCGCAGAACATGTTTACGAACATCAACATCTTCATCACCAAATTGGAGGATCGAAACATTTGGGTGGAGATCGTTGCTGTGGAAAGACCTATGCTTTCTGATTTCCGCTTCAAGGGCATTCGTAAATCAGAGGCGGAGGAGTTGAAAGAGAAGGTTGGATTGTTCAAAAGCCGAGTGATCACCGACAATATGCGCCTCTCCGCACTCGAGGCGATCGAGAAATATTATGTCGAAAAGGGTTTCCAAGGTGCCCAGACGAAGATCAATGAGATTCCCGACGTCAATGCGCCCGGCAGGGTCATTTTGGAGTTTGAGATTGACAAGGGGTTAAAAGTACGGATTGACCAATTGCATTTCTTTGGCAACAACTCTGTGGAAGAGGAAAAGCTGAAGAAGAAAATGAAAGGTACCAAGGAGCGTTTAAAGATGACGCTCACGCCTGACAGTATTTGGAGTCCATATGGAGAGGTTCAGCACATGTCAAAAGAGGAGTTCTTCCAGGAAAGAAAATACCTTATTCCGACAGAAACCTTAAAGTACATAGAACCTTGGTTCCGATTCAAATTCGGCTCTGCCAAGTTCAATGAGAAGAAATACAGGGAAGACAAGGAACGGGTGTTGGAGTACTACAATTCGGTCGGATATCGTGATGCGATCATCGTAGCGGATACACAATACTTCGACCAGAAAGGGAATCTGAATGTAGCCATCAAGGTAGATGAGGGAAGACGATACTATTTCGGCAATATGTCCTGGAAGGGAAATACCAAATACCCTGACTCCATTTTGAATTTGTTATTGGGTGTGAAGAAGGGAGAGATCTACAATATCGAGAGCCTTAATAAGAAGCTTGGCAAGCAGTTATCTCCTGAAGGGGGCGATATCAGTTCTCTGTATATGGACAACGGATATCTTTTCTTCCAGGTCGATCCGGTGGAGACATCAGTGTACAATGATACGATCGACCATGAGATCAGGATCATGGAAGGACCACAGGCCACCATCAAGAATATTAAGATCGAAGGCAACGATAAGACAAAGGAATATGTGATCCGACGTGAAGTCCGAACGATGCCCGGAGAAAAATTCAGTCGCGCCGACATCATCCGAACACAGCGGGAACTTTCGCAACTGGGTTATTTCAATCAGGAGAAGATCGGTATCCTGCCTGTACCCAATCAGGAGGACGGAACGGTTGACATCAACTATACCCTTGAGGAGAAATCCTCTGACCAGCTTGAACTCAGTGCCGGATGGGGTGGTAACATCGGCCTGACCGGAACACTTGGTGTTACTTTCAACAACTTCTCGTTGAAAAATATTTTCAGAAAAGAGGCTTGGGATCCATTACCATCCGGCGGTGGTCAGAAGCTGAGTCTTCGTTTTCAGTCAAATGGCCGATTCTTCCGTTCTTTGAACTTCTCATTCACCGAACCATGGCTGGGAGGCAAGAAAAGGAATTCCTTTACTTTCAGTGTTTTCAATACCCGGTTCTCGAATGCCTATAATCCATACACCGGGTTGTTCGACAGGAAGTATGCCGATTCTTCTTATCTGAACACTACGGGTGCTTCCATTTCATTGGGCAAACAACTTAAATGGCCGGATGACTTTTTCTCATTGGTATATACCCTTAGTTTTATCAATTATCAGTCGAAGAACTATGCGATTTTCCCCACATTCACGACAGGAAACTCGTCGAACTTAAACCTTAAGATCGCACTGGCACGGTCTTCCGTCGACCAACCCATATTTCCAAGAAGCGGTTCGAACTTCATGCTTAGTGGAGCATTCACCCCGCCATGGTCTGCTTTCCTCGGCATAAACGAATCAGACATTTATAAATTGGTTGAATACCACAAGTGGCGTTTCAATGCCGAATGGTTTGTTCCCCTTGGGAAAGCTACCGGTGAGGATAAAAGCCGTCAGTTCGTACTGCGGATCGCCGCCAAGTATGGCTTTATCGGGAGATACAACAAGGATATGCCAATATCTCCATTCGAGCGCTTTCAGGTGGGTGATGCCGGCTTGACCAATAACTTCGGTGTATTGGGTTATGACATCATTGCACATCGTGGCTATCCTGTTTACCAGGTTTCAGACCCTACGATTAATCCGGATATTCAGCGTGCATCCAACTTTTTCACTATTTTTAATAAGTACACGATGGAGCTGCGGTATCCTTTCGTGACAAATCCGAGCAGTACCATCTTTGGTCTGGCGTTTTTTGAAGCAGCGAATGGCTGGTATAGCTTCAAGCAATGGAATCCATTCGAATTGCGACGGTCTGTAGGGGTGGGTGTACGCTTCTTCCTGCCGATGTTCGGTCTGCTTGGATTTGACTACGGTATTGGTCTTGACAGGGTAACCGCAACCGGAAAGCTTCGAGATGCCAGTAAGTTCACATTCATGCTTGGTTTTGAACCTGAATAAGAATTCATACACCGTATTAATTTTTTATAAACAGCAACGGCCATGAAAAAACTCATTCTGTCTGTTATCGCCACTACCGTTCTGGCGCTCAGCATGTACGCGCAACGTTATGCGATCATTGATACAAAATACATCCTTGACAAGATCCCCGATTACAAGGAAGCACAGAAGAAACTCGACTTGTCAAGCGAACAGTGGCAAAAGGAAATTGAAGCCAAGCAAGCTGCATTGGATGCTATGTACCGAAACTTTGAGGCGGAGCAGGTCATGTTGAGTGAATCCCTCAGAAAAAAGCGTGAGGATGAACTTTTCAATAAGGAGAAAGAGTTGCGAGATCTGCAAAAAAGACGATTTGGCTTTGAAGGCGACCTTTTTAGAAGGCGCCAGGAACTGATAAAACCCATACAGGACAAAGTCTATAATGCCATTCAGAAGTTGGCCGTTGAACGCCAATACGATTTTATTTTAGATAAAAGTGAGGGAATAACCGTTATATTTGCCGACCCAAAACTTGACAAAAGTGACGATGTCCTCAAGGTTTTGGGTGTTAAATAAGCGCCAATAGTCCATTTACTGACAACTTTTGACCCTGATATAACAACAATAAGTATAAACAAGCAACAAAAATGAAAAGAGTACTATTCCTGGGTATGTTCATGCTGGGGCTGGTTGCAGCCGGACAGGTTTCAGCCCAGACCAAAATCGCTTATGTCAGTGTGGATGAAGTCGTACAGCTGATGCCAGAATATAAAAAGGCCATGGCTGAGATGTCACAATTTGACAGTGCACTTCAGATCAACTATGCGGAGACGGTTCGTGAACTCAATCGTCAGGATAGCATTTACAAGACTGATTCCACCAAGTGGTCCAACGCAATCCGTACGGCCAATAAAGAGAAGATGAAGAAGTTGCTGATCGATCTTCAGGGTTTCGAAGGCAGCTATCAACAACAGATGCAGCAGCGCCAAGAAGAACTCATGACGCCTGTAGCTCAGAAGGCGACTGCAATGATTCAGGAAGTGGCCAAATCTAGCGGTTACAACTATGTTTTCAGAAAGGAGGCATTGCTTGTCCAACCGGATACAGATGATTTGATGCCTGCGATCCGAAAAAAACTCGGTACTCTTCCAGCGCCCAAGCCGGCTGGAGTGAAATAGGTTAACTGATTCACATTGAAAATATCAGGAAAGGGTTGCCAGATGGCGACCTTTTCCTTTTTTCGTAATTTGCCGAGATGCTTAGTAATGGGCCAATAGGTATTTTTGATTCGGGGTATGGCGGATTGACAGTCATGAGGGAGATTGTCAAAAAAATGCCAGGGTACGATTACCTATACTTAGGCGA
>CAJBPC010000639.1 GCA_903957405.1 uncultured bacterium
CAGGATGGTGAAACCTGAAATGACATTCGAATTCATTGTGCCGGAGAAGCCCGAAAGCGCTGGTTTAGATCCATACCTGAAACTCATCGACCGCACACCAAAAAATAATACATACAAGTTTGGAGAAAAACCGGAGACGCCCGACCTGAAGCCCGGCGGAGGCGGGCTCATGTTCAATTTCAATTTGTAGACATATATTTCCCTTCCTTATAAATAGAAGAGGGCTGGCGTGAGTGTACACCAGCCCTCTTTTATTTATAAGGATATCGACAGATAGCTTTCCGAAATGCCCTGTCGCATTTATTCCCTGCTGAAAAGAAAAGATCCTCCTCCCTGTTTCATCACCATTTCATTCTTTTGTGGGGAAAAATTCATCTCGATACCTGCTTTTTCGTATGAAAATCGATGGTCGCCATGAGCAATAAGCGGAAAAGGCATCTGCCCCGTTGCTTGTGCGTACATCTTTGAATCTTTCAGGTAAACAGTGATCTTCACAGGCACTTTTTTACTCACATATGTACCGATATAAAGCTCAAGTTCTTTTGACGACAGTTCCACCGGAATGAATTTGGGTATCTCAAATGGTTTCCCAAAAATGGCACTCAGTATGGCTATGGATACATCGTTGATGGGCATGGCGGATCCATTTGAAAGAAGCGCATAAGTCAACTTTTCTTTCGGAAAACAGGATAAAATTGATTGGAAACCATCTATGCTGCCCCCGTGACCATAGCTCCATCGCTCATAAAAAGGAAATCGGAATAAACCCATCCCAATATTATCCTCCAGCTTTTGCATCTCCGCGACACTTTCCTTTGTGATGAATTTTCCCTCGAAAAGTTGGCTTCCAAAACGTGCAAGATCGACAGGTGTAGTGGAAATGGCACCCGCACCGAGTGGCACGGATGCATCAGTAATTGACTGCCGCCACCAGCCGAAAACCTTCCGATAAGATTGCGCATGAATGCCTATCGTATCTATTTTGACCCCATAGGTTGTTTCTTTCAACTTGCCGGGTCGAAGGATATATTTCTGAAGCAACGCTTTATATGTGCTGCCCCAGGCTTTTTGAAGGATCAGCGTGAGCAAGACATACCCCGAATTACTATAACTCGCTTTTGTGCCAGGTGCGAAGTCTGATGTCTGTGCCGCTATCGTATCCAGCATCTGCTGTTCGCTCTTATAAGCGGTATTCCATCGTACATATGTAGGGACATCCGTAAAGTTATGAATCCCGCTCCTGTGTGTCAGCAGATGGCGAAGGGTGATACGATTGGCATTCGGGACCTGTGGAAACCAATTGTCAATGGTTTGCTCCAAAGAGAGTTTGCCTTTCTCAACAGACTTCATCACCAGCACTGCAGTAAAAGTCTTACTGATAGAGCCTATGCGGTAACCTGTCAATGCCTCGGCTCGAAGCCTCCTTTCAATATCTGCGAAACCAACGGATCTTTGGTAGATCACCTCGCCGTTTTGAAAAACAGCTACGCTTCCCATGAAACGATCAGCGGAGTCCAGCACATCGAAATATCTACCGAGTTTGGCAAAATCAGGTGTTTGAGAAAACAAAGGCTGCACCATAAAAATGAAAAAAACCATCCTAAGGCTTACTGATAATTTATTCATGTGTTTTAAAAACTTTAAAGAATTTTAAAGATTGAAATAGGTTTACCCAAGGAAGGCTGTCTGACATGATTCCATCGCAAAGATCTGATAATGCAAGGATTGTGACATGAAGTTAACATTGACGGGATTAATCCCTCCGTGATTCATGCCCTGATTTGCTTTCAATATAAAAAAGATGGTAGATTGATAGAAATTGTGTTCAAATAGATCTTCGTTAGCCTAATTATCCAATCATCAAATCCTACATATGATTTCAGGGAAACTTTCATGCATCTGCATGCTGATCTGCTTACTAGTGTTTCAAGAGGCCGAAGCCCAGCGGAAAGAAAATATGGATGAAGCAAAAGTTGGCGCATACATCCTTCCAAATGCCTTGTTGGGTCCTGGAGGAAAAACAGTTAAAAATCACCGACAATGGGAAAAAC
>CAJBPC010000640.1 GCA_903957405.1 uncultured bacterium
CATTACCGCCAGACGAAGAACATGCTGATCTCATACAACAAAAACAAACTCGGGTTCTTCTGAGAAGGATGAATCAAACCCGCCGCTTGTAGGAAACAGTGCACCAGCAGCTGTGCTGAAGTGATGAAAAGTGTTGGGGTTTTGGGAGTCGGAGGAGAAATGGGCGCTTCTTCTGACCTCAAAACCCCATCGACTTATAGGGAAATGGGGCCTTGTGTCGAGCGCCTCCGCTTTGCTACAACTTTCATGTCGACCGGCGTGTTGATTGTCTTGAAAACATATCTTATGATCAAAAGAGTATTGGTCACTCCTGCAGCAGCAGAGATCATCGATCAACTAAGGGAAAAGAACGGCGAACTCATGTTCCACCAAAGTGGAGGGTGCTGTGATGGCTCACAACCCATGTGCTTCGTGAAAGGAGAATTCAGGATCGGCGGCAGTGATGTGCGGATCGGGGAGATAGCGGGCTGCTCTTTCTTCATGCACGAGAACCAGTTCGAATACTGGAAACACACACAGCTGACCATCGACATCACACCCGGAAGAGGCTCCAGCTTCTCCCTGGAAATCCCGCTGGGGTTGCGGTTCATTGTCCATTCAAGGGTTTTCACAGATCAGGAAATGGAAGCGCTGGAACCAGTGGAAACATTCGAATAAAAATGTACCCGTAGGAACCCACTGCTGAAAGTACGCGTTCAGGATTGACCGATGCGGCCCGGCAGTCACCGGCAAAAAATATTCGCCGTAAACATGCATGCCTGCAAGCATGAAGCCTCTGCTGTATTGATGATCAAAAAACCCATTTGCGCGGCGCTTAAGGGCTTTGATCTTGTCATTAAATCCGCCAAATGGCCGAACTGCAACGGAGGATTTCATACCCGATCTTCTTGCAATTGCTGAACAATTTCCCAGGAGGGACGTGTTTTCAGCAGTTCACAAAAAACCATACCACCGCGTCATTGTGGCAAACAAAGTAAATATAAGCGTGACCAGTGGCACACAAAATAAATATAAGCGCGAACACAAGCACATCTCAAAAGACAAAAGCCGCACGGTACCCATCGGGGCGGATGACGAACATTCCACCACCTTCTAGGAGCAGTGCTTCAGAATTTCCTTTGGCATGCGGGGTGTCGACATTGATGAGTTTCCCATCATAAAATGCCGACACGGTATCGGCGATCGGGGTATGCCCCGTTATCACCCGCTGGATGCGGAACTGCTGCAGGGTGGAGTCCAGCACTTGCCTGTTGAAATCCGGACTGGGCATGTAGCATCCGCGAAACCAGAACGGTCCGTAGTCGGAGAAAAGAACCTCCGTCTGGATATTGGGATAGCGGTAAGTGGTGTCTGGATAAAAGGGTCTTGCTTTTTCGTTGATCTCCGGGATATCCCATCCGACGGAATTCATCTGCCTCGAGATCCCGCCATGCACATACAGGTTGCCGCCGATCTTCTCGATGATGTTCTTTGACCGCAGCCACCGGCCGAGTTCCGAATCGCTGCCGTAGAGGCTGGTATAGTCCACATGCATCAGGCGTGCATTCTCCAGGTACTTCGGATTGAGGTACCTCAGGTCTGCGGACATGTTCATGATGTCATGGTTGCCAAGGATGAAGTGCACATGACCACCCGATTTCCTGGCCTTTTCCTCAAGCGCATATATCAGCCAAAGGGTCTCCGTCACCTGGTTTCCGCGGTCGAAGAAATCACCCGCCAACACGAGGTGCCCGTCACCGAAAGTCCACTCCAGCCGCTCATCCACCACACCGGCCGACTGGAGCAGTTTTCGGAATGCGGCGAAGTTCCCTTCGATATCAGACATGATCAACTGACGGGAAGCTTTTTTATATTCACTTTTTTCGTTGACGATCTTGTCTTTGATGCGGACTTCGAAAGTCATTCCCGGGATGTCCGTATTCACCCTGAGCGGCAGACCCGCCTTTCTATCAATGGACATGCTGTCGTGCCGCAGCACTTTCGCATCCTTTTCCGCAGCGATGTACTTCACATGCAGAAGAGTCCCGTCGTAGATCAGATACGGTCCATCGTTCAGTACGGCGTGGCGTTGATCGTTCATGGCATTTTCTTTTCGGATATTCCCTGAGAGCATAATGGCCAGGAACATCAGCGGGACAATGTGTTTACATATGCTCATGCCTGAAGGTTTGGTTGAAAAACAACCGTAAAGTTCGCCCATTCAAAAGGGAAAAGAAATGATGGTGGTCATTGGAAAAGAGTCAGCCCGCTCTCCGGTGTGCGAAGAACGGGCTGCATATCTGTTCGAAGTACTGAAGGGATGTTCACTTCTTGACGACCTGCATCTTTTCCGGATCCCAGAAGATGGCAGTATCCTTGTAATAGCTGTCGTTGCACAACAAAGCGGGAGCGGCGGCCCGATAGCCGAAAACGGCATCTTCCTGTACTTTGCCGTTGGTGCGGATGGCGTGGAAGAAATTGAACATGTGGTCGTAGGGTCCGCCCTTGTATCCTTTCTCTGCTTCATAGGTGAGCGCCTGGGGTCCGACGATCTTCTTTCTTTCGGCATTGCCCCCTTCATTCCTCAGCTTTTCGATCAGAAAGGGATCATCCGAGTTGAGGTCGCGGTTTCTTTTATGCGTAACACTATCCCAGGTGACGTCCATCGAGCCTTCGCTGCCGACCAGCTTGAGATAGGTCGTGCCGCTGGTGCCATCTACAAAATTGCAGCGCAGAGAGAGGTTGAAGGCCGGATGCGATTCCGATTTAGGATAGTCGAACGTACCGAGGAGGACGTCAGGCACTTCGCGTCCGTCGTTCCAATGACGCAATCCTCCGGAAGCGTATACCTTATTCGGGCCTTTGGAGCCTGAAATGAAATGCAGGCTGGAGAATAGATGAACGAAGAGATCACCTGCCATGCCGGTGCCGTAATCGGTGTAATTCCTCCAGCGAAAGAACCGCATGGCATCAAAGCTCCGCTTGTTCGTATTGCTCACATAGGCGTCCCAGTCGACCGTTTGTGCCGATGCATCCTGCGGGATCGGATATTGCCAGACTTCCAGGGGATAGCGGCGTGCCCAGAATCCTTCGGCGTAGTTGAGTTGTCCGATGGCGCCCTGCATCAGGAGCTCTCTGGCCTTTTCATTGCCCAGAGAAGAAACACCCTGGCTGCCGACCTGAAAAACTTTGCCGGTCTCCTGTTGCACTTTTATCACTGCGGGGCCTTCACCGACGCTATGCACCATCGGCTTCTCACAATAGACATGCTTGCCGGCGCGCATCGCATCGATGCTTATCTGCTGATGCCAGTGGTCTGGTGTGGCGATGATGACCGCATCGATATCCTTTCGGTTCAAAAGTTCCCTGTAGCTTCTTGTGGTGAACAACCCCGCACCCCAACGTTCCTTCGCCTGCTTCAACCGACCTTCATACAGATCACTTACCGCCACCAGCCTGACGCCCGGCACCTGTAAGGCCGTGAGGGTATCCTGCACACCCATGCCCCCGGAACCGATCAATCCGATGTTTACATTGTCGGACGCACTGTAAGGACCGCTGCGTTTCAGGATACCGAATGCATTTTCCGGTGTGTCAGAGGCCATGAGCGGTGTGCCGGAAGCAAGCGCGGCAGCCGATAGCGAGCATTGTTGCAGAAATTTCCTTCTATTGGAGGATGCGTTCGGTTTCATGCATGGAATTTAATAAAAGTGATGAGATGCGATATGGTCTTGGAAATTACATCATTCATCCCGCTTGAGAAAAAGCCATAAGTTTTCGACACAAAAAGGGTTTGCATCATGATGCATATCAAATGACAGGATAACGTTCATCATGACATTGTTGCCACGGCCGGTCGTACTTTCGAAAAATCAATACCAGCAATACGCATACCATGCAATTCCTCATACCTGTAGATTTTTCAGAAGCTTCCGCACACATGCTGCGATTCGCATTCGACCTCAATCGTCATTTTTTTGCAAAGCTGCAGATACTGCATCTGTTCGATGTACCGATCACCGCCGGAGACGACAGTGAGTTGTTTCTGCGGAACTATGAGGCTTACCGAAAAAGCTATGACGATGAACTTTGGGCGTTTGTGAAAAACAACAAAGGACAATTTCATTACGACACGGAGGTATTCGCCACTTCCGGAGGGCATTATCAGGGGATCGTATCCTTTGCAAAGACGCATAAGCCCGACATGGTGATCATAGGACACAGAGGGGCCGGTGGTTTCAAGCGATGGATGCTCGGCAGTGTATCAAGATACCTCCTGACACACCCGCCGGCTCCGGTACTTTCCATTCCGGAGACATATGGATTTCTTAACGGGAAGGGGTTCAAAAACATCCTGTTGGCAACCGACCTCAGCTCGGACATGCCGGAGGAATACTGCAGGTTCCTGAAAGATTTTTCAGCACGCATGGAAGCGGAGATCACCATCCTTCACTGCATGGTGAAAGATGAGATCAGCCTGCCGGAAGAGGCACAAGTACGCGCTTCGCTGCAGCAGTCATTCGGCAAGGATATCCGGATCATGCCGCTGCAGGCGGGAGAGCATGTCAGCACGGCCATCACGCAGTACATCGAAGACAATGTCGTCGACCTGTTGGTGACCATGCCGCATGAACACACATGGATCGACAAATTGCTCATCGGCAGTGAAACGCGGGAACTGACATCGATGGTGAAAATCCCCTTGATGAGTTTTCCGGAAAAGTATTCGGTGTGATGTGTGATGGCCATCGAGCGACGGCGCGGATCACTTTGCATTATTTCGGTTCCGAGTGCGACTCGATTTGGAAAGCATTTGAGGAACAAGCGTGTCGAAGGCGGCTTGCTGCCTGGAAGTGCACAGCTTCCTGAGCTCCCGAAAATGTCCGAAGAGGATCTCTTCTGAACGCATCGTTTTTTGCGCTATCACGGCGGTAAACGCCCTGATGGTGCTGTCATCCGTGTCGGTATCGCTTAGGCATTTATAAAGGCTGTCCTTCGATTTTCGGATATCATCCCATAGGGGTTTCATGTCCTTCAGGTACAATTCCTTCCTTTTCCTGAACATCTTTTCTTGTTCTTCCGTAAGATCCAATTGCCTGTACAAGGCAGGTGTTTCCGGAGTCTTTCGGCCGTCAAATGGTTTTATGCCGAAAAAATAAAAAGAAAGCATCAAGCCTATGTTGACCATCAACAAGACCGCCAAAAGCACCAGCACCCATTTCTTGTTTGTGATCATGTTCATGGAAGATCCGGATTCAACTCGTAAAACAGTACAGGCTGGACTCCGTATTCCGAAACCACCGCCATTGGTGGTTCTTCGACCGATTCGGAAGCATCAGCGACGGCTGAAAAAAGAAAATAACCATTTATCAAAAGCAGACTGATGGCAAAACCCATTGCTACTGACGGCCTCGACAGCAAGTCGAAAGCAACCATCCATGGAC
>CAJBPC010000641.1 GCA_903957405.1 uncultured bacterium
CCGAAAGTACCTGCCGGCGACATGAAACCGCTGCGGCTGGGCCGAAAACCTGAGGGTGCACCTTCCAGCATCAGGACGGCCTTTCCCTTCACGTCCTGAGCGCCGTAATCATCATAAGCGGAGTCCACGATGCCGTGGCCGACAAAAACAATCTCGGAGAAATACTGTGTGCTGTTATGATTGAATTGAGTGAGGGGTTGAAATTCTGTGTGGAGGGCCAGGCTTTTGCCATTGAGGACAAGCCGTGCATCGATCATGGAATCACGATATACGGGGAACTGCATCTGGTATCCACCCTGAAATCCAGGCATCAGTCCGATGGTCCTGAAATGATTCTCGATGTATGAGGCTGCCATTCGCTGACCTTCCGTAGCGGTCTCCCGACCTTCCATTTCCTTTCCGGCAATGGTGTACAGATGGCGGCTAAGGTCTGTTTCGGTTATGGAGGCTGCAAATGTCAGGGGATCTGCAGCTTTTTTCTGAGCGTTTCCGGCCAGCGTACTTGCTGTGAGGATGATGAGAAATAACTTCTTCATATCAGTGTGGAGTTTATGAGTGAAAAGGCGGAATTGCACTCGTCAGGACGGATGGCCATCAATTGCATGGGATCTTTTCCACCCGGGTAGCGTGCCGGCCTCCTTCAAATTCCGTTGCGAGGAATTTATCGATCATCTGCATGGAGATCTCATTCGACACATACCTCGCAGGCACGCAAATGATATTGGCATTGTTGTGTGCCCTTGCCAATTCGGCGATGGGGACGTTCCAGCATATGGCCGCCCTTATGTCCGCGTGCTTGTTGGCTGTCATAGCTACTCCGTTGCCTGATCCGCAGAACAATATGCCGAAAGCGGACTCTCCTTTTTCTACTGAATCCGCCACTGCATGGGCATGGTCGGGGTAGTCGGCAGATTCTTTTGAATGAGCGCCGAAATCCGTCACGCTGAGTCCGAGCTCTGTGAGGTGTGTTTTTATGAGTTCCTTGTACTCAAAACCTGCATGATCGCTGCCTATTGCGATGGGCAGGAAGAGGTTGAATGGAGAGTGTGTCATGATGAATGTTTTATGTTTCTTGAATCAGGATCTTGCGAACAGATTCATTTCCCGGATAAGCATTTGACGTTAGGCTTTGTCTTTTCCCATGGTCTAGCTCCATTCAGCCATTTTCTTCTCCTGCTTTCTATTGACTCTTGCAGAAATGAGGATGCTGATTTCATAAAGCAGTACCAGGGGGACCACCACCACCAGTTGGCTGCCCCAGTCGGGTGAGGGAGTGATGATCGCCGCCACGACGAGAAGCGCCACATACGCGTATTTCCTGTAGTTACGCAAAAAATCTGGCGTGACGATACCCATGCTGGAGAGTACCCAGGATGCCATGGGCAGTTCGAATGCCACCCCGGCGCCGAGGGTGATATCTATCAGTGTATCGAGATAGTCCGTGAGTGTAGGTCTGTAATCGAGTAATGCAGCCGTCCCGATTTTGTAATTGGAAAGGAAATTGAAAGTGAAAGGGGCCAGCATAAAATACCCGAATGCCGCTCCGATGAAGAAGAAAAGGCTGACCCAGAATATTATGCCGCGTGTGTGTTTTAGTTCTTCAGGCTTGAGTGCGGGTTTCACGAAGCGCCATACCTCGAACAGCAGATATGGGAAACCCACCATGATGGCACATGCGAATGCCATGCTGATGCTGGACATGAAAGTACCGCTGACACTGGTGACCTGCAGCTTCATGTCCATCGGTGGCAAGCAGAGGGACTCCCCCAAGCCCAATGAATGGCTGAGGGAACAGAGCAGTTTGTAGGAGATGAAGTCGTTCCTTGTAGGGCCCATGATCACCTGATCGAATATGAAGTCGATGAACACAAAGAACACGATGGCCGCTGAAAACACAAACAAAACGGAGCGGATGATATGCCAACGGAGTGCCTCCAGATGGTCTATGAAGCTCATTTCAGACTCCGTGTCATCGGTACCCCGGATGCGCTGGAAGAATGATTTCCTATCGGATGATTCTGTCGGCAGAGTGAATGATTTAGGGGGATAAAGTTAATGTAAACCTTGCAAAGTCGGCATGCTTGATGCAAGTCCATTGACCTGAAGTTGGTTGCTCATGAGAGTATTTTCATCTTGAGGGTTTCTATTCTGGTGTCGCTGACGTTCAGTACTTCGAACTCATAGTTCCCGAATACGATCCTGTCTTTCTGTCGGGGGATCGCTTCATGTGTGGTGATGATGAATCCGGAGAGCGTTTCCGATTCATTCACCGGGATGTCAAATCCGTATTTCTCGTTGAGGTAGTCAATTTCAAGCCTGCCTGACAGGATATACTCGTTGATGGCCAACTGCTTTTCCACAAATTCTTCCGTGTCGTATTCATCCCTGATTTCTCCGAAAATCTCTTCCAGCAGGTCTTCCAGGGTGATGATGCCGGAAGTGCCTCCGAATTCATCCACGACCCAGGCGATGCTTTTGCGTTCCTTTGAAAATCGAGTGATGAGATCCGTTGCACTCATACTCTCCGGTACTGCCGGAATGGGCAAAAGGATCGGCCTTATCTCCGTCGGATGCCGGAAAAGTGCCAATTGATGGACATAACCGATGATGTTGTCGATATTTTTCTCGTAGACGACAAGCTTACTGAGTTTGGTATCGATGAATTTGCGCTTCAATTCTTCGATACCGGAGCTGATATCGACTGCAACTATTTCCTTTCGCGGCACCAGGCATTGGCGGATCTTGATAGAGGGCAGCGTCAGGGCCGCTTCGAAAAGTTCTTTGTTGAGTTCTTGGTTATTATCAGAAGATTCCCCGTTCTGTTGGAGGAATTGTTCGAGGTCGAAGCGGGTGAAGGTTTCGCCATCGCGTATGAATTTTTTATTGAATAGATATTTCAGCATCCATTCAGATGCACCGATCATGAATGTCGCCACCGGATCGAAGATCCGGAAGAAGAAATGGGAGAGTGGTGCAAAGAACAAGAGAAATGTATCGCTTTTGGATTTGAAGACGGCGCGTGAAAATATGATGAACACAAGGATGATGGCTGAAGCCAGTACTGTGTCGAAGATGATCCGTATGTACCGGATGAATGGTCTTGCGCTTTCCTGCAACAGCTTTTCCGTCCAGTTCCAGGCAGGTGTCAGGAACTCACCGATGAGGAGGCCATAGAGTACGAGTGCGAAGTTCAATCCTATGAAGACGGTAGCCATGAAGCGGGACGGTTGGCTAAGGAAGTCTGATACGATCCTGCCACTCTTGAGACCCTGTTTTTTTTTCAGTTCGATGGGCAGTTTATTGACCGACGCGAATGCCGCTTCCACCCCGGCGAAGAATCCCGTCAGGAAAAATGAGGCGATTATGCCTGTTAGCAGCAGGAGCTCCATTTGGTAAAGATAGTGAAAGGTCGGGTCCTTTGCTTCATGAGTGAATGAAACGGGCAATGGCTTCAGCTGTTTCCCGACAGGCTTTCTCCAAGTCGTCGTTCATGATGACGGTGTCGAATTTTTCCTTGAAGGAAAGCTCGTAAGCCGATTTTTCAAGCCGGGCAAGGATGGATTCTTCGGAATCAGTCCCCCTGCGCCTCAGCCTGCGGCCCAGTTCTTCCAGACTGGGAGGTTCTATGAAGATGGAGAAGGCTTTTACCGGGTGATGGTTTTTGACATGAATGGCGCCTTTTACGTCGATATCCAGCAGGGGCGTCTTGCCTTTTTCCCAGATTTGGGCTATTTCCGTGGCAAGGGTTCCGTAGTATTTTCCTTCGTAGACCATCTCCCATTCCAGGAATGCGTGCTGTACTATCAGCTCACGGAATCGATCTGGACTCATGAAATGGTAGTCCTTACCATCCTGTTCGTTGCCCCTTGGCTGCCTTGTGGCTGCGGAGACCGAGAACTCCAGGTCCTTCGGGAAATGCCGCAAGAGGTGACGGGTGATGGTCGTCTTTCCTGCACCGGAGGGTGCGGTGATGATGATGAGTTTGTGGCCGGCCAAGAGGATTATTTGAACCGCTTTTTGGTGAATTTTTGAGGCGGTCTGTTTTTGCTGTTGCCCATACCCGTTGGCTGTTGACCGGGTCTGCTGCTCATGCGCTGCTGAAATCCACCGGGTTTTCCCCTTTTTACAAACCGGTCGTCTCTCTCACGGAATGCCTTTACGAATGGAGTGGCGGTGAATTCCAACTGCCCACCCGTGATGGAATTGAGTTCTTGCCGGATCGCGTCGTCATGCACCAGTTCGCGGTGCCAGGTATTGTACGCGAGCTTCATGTAATAGGCAATGGCATTCGCGAAACCGGAGCGCTTCTCCGGGTTCTCTTCCGCAAGGGCTTTGTTGATGATTGCTTCCAGATTTACGCCAAGGTGAGAGAATTTCGGGTACCGCTTCGGGTAGGATAGCGGCTTTGGCTTGGCTTTGAGGGTTTCTGCGGTTGGAATCGGATAGGGACTATCCACTTCCAATTTGAAATCAGAAATCAGAAAAAGATGATCCCAGAGTTTATGCCTGAAATCTTCCACGTTTTTAAGGTGAGGGTTAAGAAATCCCATAAGCTCGATGACCGCGTGTGCATTAGCCTGCCTCCTTTCCTTGTCCTCGATGGTCCGGATATGGTCGATCATTTTTTGAATGTGGCGGCCATATTCCCGCATGACCAGCTGATTGCGGGTTGTATTATACTCCATATATTTTTCGCTGAACTTCAAAAATAAGGGAAAGCCCTCAATTATCCCACTGATGCGATATATGAAAGGGGCTTTAGCGTAGCTTTGGTATCTTCAAAAGATATGCGCATCGTTGTCAATACCCGGTTCGCCAATTATGGTTATGTGGAAGGTTTTGGTCGTTTCATCCAAGAGGTCGGTGGCAGATTGGTTGCCGCACACACTGATGACCAGTACCTTTTCGTACATGACAGGCCGCTCCCGTCGGATGAGCCGGTGTTCCCCAACCTGGAACGATTTACGTTGGGACCGCCTGCCCGTCATCCGATATTGTGGAAATATTGGTATGACCATCGAATCCCCTCTTTCCTGCGCAGGCA
>CAJBPC010000642.1 GCA_903957405.1 uncultured bacterium
CGTTTTTTCCGGTTCTTTTCTCGTTCGATGTTGGTCTCGTTATAGGAGTCGCCATACGTGTGGTGTTCGACGCCGTCTTTGGTCAGTCTTGTTTCGGAGATGGTGCTGTCGTCTTCGTTTTGCAAGGCCTTTCGGTAGTTGGCGGAGTCCATGTACCAGAGGTTGTGTTCGCGTGCGAAGACGATCCATTTTTTATCCGGAGAGATGGATGCCCAGCCCGGTCGGGATTTCGGCTTTTCATAGCCGGTTCGTTCTTTCAGTTCGTTGGTGGTGATGTTGTACTCAAAATAGAAGGTCTTTTTTTCCTTTACTGGTGGCGCTGCCTTCTTGGTGGTGTCCTTTTTTTCTATTTCCTCGGTGCTTTTTATTTCGAAGGAGATGACATCATCTTCGCGGAGGAATTTGAGGTTTTCTATCCCGAGGTGTTGCGCGTCGAAGGGGTCTTTCACCGCTTTCGTCAGGGCGGCGGCGAGCTTGTCGTTGTCGAACAGCTGAAGCTTCGTCCCTTTGACGGGATCGACGATATGCCATTTCTTGCCGCTGGGGGTTTCGTAGACATACCAGAACCGGTTGGTGTTTTTTAGCCAATGCGGGTCGACAGCGGTGGAGAAGAGCATCTTGTCGAGTTTCTTCGGTGAGAATTTCGCCGCGAGTGCGTAGTTGGCCTTGTTGTGTTTTACCGGCTGCGCTTCTGCGATGTTGAAAATGACGGATAGGCAGATTGACAGAAAAAACAGTTTTCCCATTTCAGTTTTGTTTGCGGAGTGGATTGAAATCTTTTGAGGTGAAGGTAGGAATAACCGCTGTGGGTTTTATTCCGGCATGGAAGCCATGTCCAGATGTCCAAGTTCCCATTGGTGTCCGTCGAGGTCGGCGAAACTATGGCCGTACATGTAGCCGTGATCTTGTGGTTCGGCGTAGATCGTGCCGCCGGCTTCCACGGCCTTTCTCACCATGTCATCGACTTCCTCGCGGCTGGCAGCGTCCAATGCGATCAGCACTTCGGTGTGGGTATGGGCATTGCAGATTTCTTTTTGGGTGTATTGTGCGAACCTGGCTTCCTGCAGCAGCATGGCGAAGATGTGTTCGCTGATCACCATGCACAGGGTGTCCGGACTGCTGAAGCGCGGGTTGAAGGAGAATCCGAGCTGTGTGAAGAATTTTCTGGAGGCTTCTATGTTGCGGACGGGCAGGTTGATGAAGATCCGGGTGACCATTCGTTCTTGATTTTAATTCATATGAATTTCGTCAAAAAAACGAAAGCCCGAAACCGGATTATTTTTACGGCGGAAAGTCCTGATCGCTGGCGGGGGTCATACCGGCTCTTTGCCGATGGTGCCGATGCGTGGCAGGAGGTATTGCAGCATTTCGTATTGGTACTGTGCGGCGATCACCCTGGCTTCTTCCGCGAAATCCTCATTTTCCGATGCATAGATGATCGCACGGCTTGCGTTCACGAGGATGCCGCAATCCGCAATCATGGCTTTTTTTGAAATGTCTTTCAGGCTTCCGCCCTGTGCGCCGACCCCCGGTACGAGGTAAAAATGCTCCGGTGTGATCTCCCGGATGCGTTCGAACTGTTCCGGTTGCGTGGCGCCCACGACGAACATCAGATTTTCGGTTGTGCCCCACTGTGAGGCCTTGCGGAGGACTTCCTCGTAGAGCAGGGGAGACCCATCGCCCTCCAGCCTCCTCAGTTCAAAATCCCCGGCGCCTTGGTTGGATGTGAGGCCGAGTACGATGCCCCATTTTCCGTCGAAATCAAGGAAGGGCTTCACACTGTCCGCTCCCATATAGGGTGCGATGGTGACGGCATCGAAGGGCATTTCCTGCAGGAAGGCTTTTGCATATTGGCTTGAGGTGTTGCCAATGTCTCCACGTTTGGCGTCGGCGATGCGGAAATGCGTGTCGGGGATGTATGCGACCGTCTTCTCCATCGTCTCCCAGCCTTTGCTGCCCATTGCCTCATAGAAAGCTGTGTTGATCTTATAGCTCACGCAGAGGTCGAGGGTGGCATCGATGATCGCCTTGTTGAATTGCAATACCGCATCGGGTTCTTTGCGGAGGCATTCGGGGATTTTTTCGATGTCGGTATCTAGTCCCACGCAGAGGTAGGAGCCCTTGGAGTAGATCTGTTCGACGAGTTGTTTTCGGGTCATGATGAAATGTCTTTTTGTATCGTTTGCAGGATGGTGTCATACCATCTCCACACTTCGGAATAGGTGTTGTACAGCGGGGCCGGTGCCAGCCTTATCACATCCGGTTCGCGCCAGTCGGTGATGAAGCCATGGGAGGTGAGTGCGTCAAATATCTCTCTTCCCCTTTGCAGCATGAGTAGAGACATCTGCGATCCGTTGTCGATCCTCGGCGTGATGCATTCCAGGATCTTTGTCGGTTGCGCGTTGTTGAGTTCATCGAGCAGGAACCTCAGCCATTGGGATAATTTATGGCGTTTCGCTTGTATCTGCGTCCATCCGGCCTCTTCGAAGATCTCCAGTGATGCGAGTAGGCTTGCAAGGAGGATGGGGGAAGGCGTACTCAGCTGCCATCCTTCGGCCGAGCGAATGGGTGAGAATTCCCGCTCCATCTGAAAGCGTGTTTTCGGGTCATTGCCCCACCACCCTGCGAACCGGAGGATGGCACTGTCTGCATGGTAACGGTCATGTATAAACGCTGCGCCGACCGTTCCGGGCCCTCCGTTCAGGTATTTGTAATTGCACCAGCAGGCGAAGTCTACGTTCCAGTCGTGGAGCTGCAGGGGGACGTTCCCTGCGGCATGGGCGAGGTCTAAACCGACTTTCGCGCCGGCTTTCTGCGCCGCCGCCGTAATGGCCTGCATGTCGAAGCACTGACCGGTGTAGTAATTGACGCCTCCCCAAAGCACCAGCGACAGTTCCGGGCCATGTTGTTCGATGGCCTGTAGGATGTCTTCTGTCCGGATGGCGTGTTCGCCTTCCCGCGGATGCACTTCCACGATGGCGTCATCCGGTTCGAAGCCGTGGTGTCTGACCTGGGATGCGATCATATACTGGTCGCTTGGGAAGGCTTTCCCTTCGCAGAGGATCTTATATCTGTTTTTTTCAGGCCGGTAGAAGCTCACCATCATGAGGTGCAGGTTCACTGTCAGCTGATTCATCACCGATATTTCAGCTGGCAGGCATCCCATGATCCGTGCCA
>CAJBPC010000643.1 GCA_903957405.1 uncultured bacterium
CATCATCCGCAGGCACCGGCTATGGGAGTTCTTCCTCTCCGAGAAGCTCCGGTTTTCGGGGGAGGAGGTGCATGAGGTTGCGGAGGAGCTTGAGCATGTCACAAGTGAGAAGTTGATCGAAAAGCTTGATGCGTACCTGGGGTATCCGAAGTTCGATCCGCATGGCGATCCCATTCCCGACGGGGAAGGCCGGATGGAAGCATCCACACAAATGCAGCTTTCAGAATGGCCGGTGGGGCAGTGTGCGGAAGTCAGTTCTGTTTCCGACCACCGTGCCGACATGCTTGAGTTGCTGAGCCATCATCATATCGGCATCGGCACAAAGCTTGAGATCTGCCGCCGGTTCAGTTTCGACCATTCGCTTGAAATCTCTTGTAACGATACGACACCCGTCATCATCAGTGCCCTGCTGGCCGAACAGATACGGGTTAAAAACACAAAACCATGATGCAGCAACTCGAACAGTTCTTCACTGGGATCGGACCGGTCTATGCCGCACTGATTGCGACGACATTCACCTGGCTCGTGACGGCGGCAGGCGCATCCCTCGTTTTTTTCTTCAAAGAGATCAACCGGGCCGTGCTGGATGTCATGCTCGGCTTCACCGGCGGAGTGATGGTGGCCGCGAGTTTTTGGTCGCTGTTGAATCCCGCCATTGAGATGTCAGAGTCTTTGTGGCCCGGCATGAAATGGCTTCCCGCAGCGGTGGGGTTCCTTGCCGGGGCCATGTTCATTTTCTTCCTGGACCGCTTCATGCCCCATCTGCACCTCAATTTCGGGGAGCAGGAGACGGAGGGGATGAAAACGGAGTTCCGCAAAACGACCCTGTTGATATTAGCCATCACGCTGCATAACATTCCGGAGGGGTTGGCAGTGGGGATACTCTTCGGGGCTGCCGCGAACGGCATGGCGGAAGCCACCATTCCGGGTGCGATCGCACTGGCGATTGGCATCGGGATCCAGAACTTTCCGGAAGGCCTCGCAGTGGCCGTCCCATTACGCCGCCATGGCATCAGCCGGTTCAAGAGTTTTTGGTATGGGCAGTTATCAGCCATTGTGGAACCCGTGGCCGGAGTGGTGGGTGCCGTGGCGGTGATCTACATGCAACCGGTCCTACCCTTCGCACTGGCTTTCGCAGCCGGCGCGATGATCTACGTCGTGGTGGAAGAAGTCATTCCGGAAACGCAAAGAGACCGGTTCACGGACATTTCCGTGCTTGGATTCATTGGTGGATTCCTCGTGATGATGATCCTGGATGTGGCACTGGGATGATTGAGGTGGAGGGACTTTACAAGAGTGGGGGGACCCTCTCATAATCAGGGTCCCGATAGCTATCGGGGCTGGTTCAAGTCCAGGTGGGCCCACAGCCGAAAGGAAACGTTATCAAGGGTTTATGCTGTCAAAAGCATAGACCCTTTTTATTTGGTGTAAGTTCTGGCCAGGTTTTACATTTTCAAAGGGAAACCAGGGGTGAATGCAGGTGAAGGGGTGGAATTGTTGGAACCTGATTAAAATGATGTTAAAACAATTTATTATACCATCTAGTCAACAGACTATAAATAATTTGAAGAAACCATTAAAAAAGCAAATTATTGAAAGTATTGTAATCCAAAACCTTAGCTTAACATCTTGATCTTATGGTCTCGAAAATGGAGAGTACTATATCCCTCCACATTTGGTTAGAATGTAATAAAAGGGGGCTACAGTGATATTCTTCAGAATAACAATATTCCCAAGAATATAACATCAATTCAAAAAAGTCGGCTTTAAATGCCGAATCTTTGAATTTGGATAAACCAAGCAATATATTGCTCAATTTGAGAACCTAGATAGTAGGGAAGATTGAGAATTTGATAATGCTTTCCTTTTTGAGTTATGGCATTCATAATATTCAATGATCCTACATAAAATCGAATTGCAAAATTGTGGGGAGCGATATCCATATAACTATGTAATGATTTTAAAGTGCCAGTTGCTCCGGACTTAACTTCAATTGGTATAATCATTCCGTCGTATTGGAATAGATAATCAACCTCAGCAGTAGATTCTTTTTTCTCTCTTACCCAAAAGTGTAGCGCACTTAATGCATTATATTGAAACGCTAATAATTCTTGACCAATAAGATGTTCAATTAATGTTCCTTGGTAAATTCTATTTAAATCATCAGTACCAATAATTTCTTTCTGAATTCCTACAAAGTAATTTAATAGTCCTGAATCCAAAAATTGAAGTCTTGGTGATTTTTTTATATCAGGAATCATTGGTAAGGTGGCAGTTGTAGAAGGATAAACTAATTGCATGAGTAAGGCCTTTTCCAAAGTGCGTAATGATTCTCCCATTTCTCGTGACTTATAGGCTGAATTACCAAAGCCTTCAAATTTTATTCTTTTACCAGCTTGAGCAAATGAATTTTGAATACAATGCCTTAAATGTAAAGTTTGCGCATTGCTTTTTGCATATTTTTCAACATCATCCATATACCCACTAATTAAGGAATCGTAAATAGGGCCTAAGGTTACAAGATCCTTATGTGTTGCATAATGTTGAACAATTTCCGGCATACCTCCTATTAAAGCATAAGTATGAAAGAGGTTTAATAATTTCGTTTGAGCAAATGCGGCTAATGGCAC
>CAJBPC010000644.1 GCA_903957405.1 uncultured bacterium
CCCGGAGGGGCGGGTTATACCGTTTCCCTCACGGGGAATACTTTCGGATCGCTTTCTTTCAGCGCAATGGCGGCTGGCGGCACGAAATCATACAGCGGCAGCGGTGCATCAGATCTTCTGATCAACGGAAACTGGCTCATCGGCAGCGGTGTCACACTCACGTCCACCATGACGGCAAATATCCGGCTGAAAGGAGACCTCGACTTAATCGGAACACTTGCCGTCTCTCCCGTGACAACCGGCACCATAGGACGAAGCATCCTTTTTGCCGATAAGACTCCGGCTGCCATAAAGGGAAATGGAAACATTACCCTTCAAAAGAATTTCAGAAATATGGAGCTCCTGGCGGGAAAAATTCTAACACTCGAACGGGATATATCCCTCCCCTTTGCCGGTCAACAATTCCTCAGCCGGGATTCTTCAACTCTTAAATTGGGCATTCATGTGCTGACCGGCGACGGAAGCTTCAGGAACGAACAAGGTGCCATATTGGAAATCGGATCAGCGGATGGGATCACTAAAACCGGCATCCTTGGAAATATCCGCACATCATCCCGGCTTTTTCATAAGGATGCAATCTACCATTTCACAGGATCTGGCAACCAGATGACAGGCGACGGACTGCCGGATACCATCCGTGGACTGGGGTCGGATAAAATCCAGGGAGAACTCGTATTGTCAAAGCCTACCCATGTGGCGGGTGCATTGACACTCTCTTCAGGGAATATCAGGACGGGAATGGAAAACCTTTTGTCATTTTCCGGCTCTCAGATCTCCGGGAAGAAAAACATGTACGGAGACAGTACTGGTGGCTGGGAGAAAAGTTTCGTGAATGGCCCCTTCAGATGGGTGACGACAAGCGCGGGGACCGGAAGGATACCGGTGGGCGCAGATACCGTATTCGCTCCTGTGATATTGGTAAAAAAGAATGCCGGGTATACCGCTTACCGAGTCGTTTACCACAATGTGCCTTTTGATAAATCCTTTTTAGTTTCCGACCCACCCCTTGAAAAAGTAAGCCGGGAGGAATATTGGGATATCAGTGTTGATAGCGGCAGCATCCATACGGACGCCTCACTGATGTTTAGCTGGCGACGACCAGCAGACTCGCAGGCAACAAATGCATGGAGCAGCAGGCTCCGCATCGCACAATATGAAGACCGGGGTAACGGGTTACAGTGGGAGCTGCTGGGGTTAGCTCCTGAAGTGACAGGAAATGGCATCAGGGGTTACATCAACAGCAACCACCCCACGACCCAGTTTACACCCTTCACGCTAGCCTTTTCAAGCCTGAATGCCGTACTGAACGGCACAGGGATAAAACTCGAGGCCATCAAACGCGACAGAACTGCCGAGATCAAATGGTTAATAGAAGGATTGGCCATGGATGTTGAATGCCTTGTCGAACGCAGTGGAAGCCATGGCGAATATGCACGGATCGGAGCATTTCCCATGCATGAACGACGGGTGCAACAAGTATCCTCCATGGTTGACACAAGCCCCCTTCCCGGATGGAACCACTACCGGGTTCTTGTCATAAAACCGGAAAAAGACACCCTACGATCCGCCATCAGATCACTTTATTTCAAGGGAGATCAAAACTTCCGGATCTTCCCAAACCCGGCAGGAGACATGATCAGGGTCATTGCCGCTGAGCCCAAAGGCATCCATCTTGCGGAAATCATCGACATATCTGGCAAAATCATGAAGAAAGTCAATCTCAAATCTGGTGATCATTGGGAAATAAACCTGAAAAACGTGCCAAGCGGAAAATACATTTTGCGGTTGTGGCAAGGCGGTCATCCGACCACCCTTCCGTTCCTGAAAAGATGAATACCGATATGATCTCACGCGAAAAACAATCAGGAAATCACAGACTCAGAGGTCGTCAATCATAGATATTCGCAACCATTCACACAGCAAAACTCTCCCCGCAGGCGCATGTCCTGCTGGCATTAGGGTTGATGAAATGAAATCCCTTTCCGTCCAGTCCGTCAGAGTATTCCAGCATCGTATTGAACAGATAGAGCACACTTTTCATGTCAGTCACGATCTTCATGCCCTTGTCTTCGAAGACCTGGTCGGCGGGTTTAGACATATTGTCGAATTCCATCTTGTAGCTTAGTCCGGAACAGCCACCGCTGACCACACTGACCCGGATGAAATAATCCTCGCCGCGGCCTTCCTCTCTCATCAGGGTCTCCACACGCTGCAATGCCTTCTCACTTATGAACAGGCCGTTCATCATCGTTGTGGTCGTCATAATCGTTCAATTTTTTATGTAACGCAAAATACACCCTTAGGGTTGTCGAATTCCCAATACAAAATTAGGAAGATATCGGGCGCTTCCGCTTTTCTGTTCAAAGGGTCCCACCAGATATGCCCCTCAGATTCGGGTGAGCCCAATCATCCAAGGTATCGAGCATTTCTTTATGGGCCAATGGCCAAATCTGTCCATCTGACCGGAGTGACCTAACAGCATCCAGGATATGGTCCACCGCCTGATCAACTTGCGTACCGGTCGTGAAACGGCCGAGGCTGATCCGGAGGGTTGCGAAGGCAAGGTCTCTGCCGAGTCCCATGGCCATCAATACATGTGAGGGGTCCATGGAAGCAGAAGAGCAGGCGGAACCGGATGATACTGCCAATGCCCGGTTGACGATCCCAGACAGGGCCTGTCCTTCAGTAAACCTAAACGAAAGGCTGCTGACCGTAGGAAGGCGTGGCGAATGGCCGGCATTGACAAAGACTTCCGGCTCCCTGCTGATGGATTCTTCCAACCGATCGCGCAAGATGCCAATGCGGGTCATATCAGCATCCATCTCCTGTGATGCCAGTGAGGCGGCACAACCAAGTCCGACAATGCCGGGTACATTCAACGTTCCACTGCGCATCCCTTTCTCATGCCCTCCACCGTCAAAAAGAGGTTTGAGCCGTACACGGGGGTCGCGTCTGCGCACATAAAGTGCTCCGGCACCTTTGGGGCCGTAGAATTTATGCGCCGAAAGGCAGGTCATGTCCATCCCTTGCGCGTTGACATCTATCTTTATCTTTCCTGCGGCCTGTGTCGCATCAGAAAAAAAGAGAACTTTCCGTTCGTGGCATATGCGACCGATGGTGGCGATGTCCTGTACCAAGCCGGTCTCGTTATTCGCCATCATGACGGCAGCAAGTATGGTGTCTGGCGCTATGGCAGCAAGGAATTCATCCGGATCAAGAAGTCCCTCGCCGTTTACACCGAGTATCGTCAACCTAAAGCCGGATGCCTCAAGACGCTTGCAAGTGTCCAGTACTGCGGAGTGTTCCGTGGCACATGTGATGATATGCCGACCTTTGTCGATATACATATGTGCAGCACCTTTTATGGCGAGATTGATGCTTTCAGTGGCACCTGAGGTGAAGATGATCTCATCTGGCTCTGCTGAGATCAGCGAAGCGATTTCTTCCCTGGCCTTTTTTACCGCCTCGGAAGCATTCCACCCATATGCGTGCTGGCGGCTTGACGCGTTCCCGAAATCCCGTGTGAACCATGGCATCATCGCCTCCACTACGCGCGGGTCGCAGGGCGTTGTCGCATGATTATCGAGGTAAATCGGCATATCGCGCATGGGTGTAAAGATTTATTATGGCAGAAACGAGACCTGCCTGCCAGCATGACGAAATTCATGCCAAAGGATTTAGTTCGCTTTTGTTCGGATGATTATTTTTACAGCATGATAAAGGTAGAACATATCGGAATCGCAGTGAAAGGGTTGGAGGCAGCCATTCCGCTTTATGAGAAACTCCTGAATACCGAATGCTACAAGCAGGAGGCTGTTATTGGAGAAAAAGTGAATACGGCTTTTTTTCGTCAGGGAGAAACCAAGATCGAACTGCTGGAGGGGACAGATCCCGAGGGGGTGATTTCCCGTTTTATTGAAACCAGGGGAGAGGGCCTTCACCACATTGCATTTGAAACAGACGACATCCGTGCAGAGATGCAGCGGCTGAGCGATGCCGGATTCCAGCTCCTGAACAGCGAACCGAAGCAGGGGGCAGACAATAAATGGGTTTGTTTCCTGCATCCTAAACAGACGGGCGGTGTACTGATAGAACTCTGTCAGGACAGAGGGGCAGCGGAATAGCAGCAGTTTGTATGATCGTTTAGATGATGCCCAGTTTATCTACAGCCACTTGGGCCGCTATTTGGCTAGCGTCCTTTTTATTGTACGCCTTCCCTTCTGATATCAATTCTCCATCTACGACAGCCCCGACCCGGAATAGCCTTCGGCCTTTTTCCATACGCTCATCCAAGGTCTCGAATTCAAGTACCTTGCCGTTTTTGTTTGCCCAGCCGTATAGCTTGTTCTTATGGTTGATCTCCAGATTTTCCAGATCTTCCATGAACATATGCGGGGTGATGATCCGCTTAAAGATCCAGCGCTTGGTATTTTTATAGCCTTTGTCAAGATAGATCGCACCCACAAGTGCTTCAAGGGTATTCCCGAATATCTGACTAACCTTCAGGGAATTGTCACTTTTATTGTAGATGGTGACCTTTTTGATGCCCATCTTCAACGCGATCTCATTGAGCGTTTGGCGATTCACCATCTTGCTCCGCATCTCTGTCAGATACCCTTCGCCTTTGTATGGATAACGCATGAACAGATAGTCTGCGACGATGCCACTCAACACGGCATCTCCGAGATATTCAAGCCGTTCGTTGTTCTGATCGGTGCCTTCCCTTACGGAACGGTGACTCAGTGCTGTGGTGTAAATGTTCATATTGCCGGGGGAGAATCCCAGAATATTTGACAACTGCCTGTTGTACAATCGTTCAGGTTTGCTGGCGAAGAGATATCTTCTCCAGGAAAGCAAAAATGCCACCGGTTTTATTATTGACATGCTATCGGAGATATGCTGACATGGACAACCATATAGCCCTCGATGTGCTTATCTGACATATTTCTTCACGATTACTGAAGCG
>CAJBPC010000645.1 GCA_903957405.1 uncultured bacterium
AATACCACCGACGGCTCCCGCACGAATGACAAGCCCTTCTTCACGGAATGAAACCGGGTCTCCCCACCCTCCGTGAAAAATACCTGAACGCCGGGCAGGAACTGTGCAATCAGGTCGCTCCCATGCTCGATGAACGCAGCCGGCAGCACCACGATGATATCCATATCGTCGAACGCATGCGCAAATGCCTCAATGGTATGCACCAGCAAGGGACGGTCGTTCAGTGTCAAGAACTGCTTCGGGACTTCGGCACCCATCCGGGAACCCGCTCCCCCTGCCACGATCACAGCTGTCGGTTTCATGATGCAATTTGTCTCATTTTCGCCAAAAAAGGCCTGATTATTCCACGAGTTTGTACCTTTCCGTCATGTGGAGATTTCTCACAGCCCTGATATGCATGCCGGCACTGATTTCCTGCGCCAGGCAGAAAGATCCTGCGGATGCCATCCTTCAGATGAAAGAAATGAGCGAACTGGCCACGGTGGAGTACACCGTCACCAAGATCGTGAAAGCCAGCGACGAGCAGGCCTGGTATAAAGTCGGCGAAAGACGCATTCTGATGAGCTGCCAGGCTAGCATCAAAGCGGGCATAGACCTCTCCCAACTGGATGCGACCGATATCCGGATAAACGGATCTGACATAACCCTGTGGCTACCGCCCGCAAAGATCCTTTCCCTCAATATACGACCGGAAGACATCCACACGGAATTTGAAGAAACAGGATTCCTTCGCAGCGATTTCACCGCAGCCGAAAGGAACGCGCTGATGGCTCAGGGGGAAGCGCAGATCCGGAAAAGCATTCCCGCTACAGGGATCCTCAAAACCGCGGAGTCGAATGCCGTATTGTTCTTCGGCAACCTGCTCCGACAAATGGGATATGAAAAAGTCGATGTGCGATTCGGCAATACCCCAACCCTTTCACCCTCATTGAACTGAACCATGATACGAATGATCTTCAGACTTTTTCTCTGGCTGCTGCCATTGATGCTCGCATGGTTCATACTTGGCAGACTAGACATCCTGCCGGGAATAGACGACCTGTTCACAAAAAAGCAACTGAAGATCGATGAAACGCCGATCCTTGTGAAAGAGATCCGCGGACTCGCAGAAATGGCCACCGTCACCTCCTTTGATGAAGTGGTGGTGGACTCGGTCTTCGCAGACCCCGCAGGCATCCTCCTCAGATCCATTACGGGGATCGGTGATGGATACAACAGGCTGGTACTGGTGGTGAGCGGAAAAGTGGTGGCAGGCACCGATCTGTCGGCATTGACAGACAGCAGTTTTTACGTGTTCAAAGACTCCGTAAGGCTCACATTACCCGGCGCCAAAGTGCTGCAGGTCACCGTCAACCCCTCCGATGTCTCCACCTTCAAGGAGGAGGGCAAATGGTCGACTGACGCTTTTGAAAAAGTAAAGATAAAAGCCAGGGAGAAAATGCGGGACCGCGCCATGCAACAGGGCATCATCGGACGGGCGGATAAGAGATCCGTCGCCATCATGGAGAGATTCCTCTCGCAGGCGGGATTTAAAAAGGTGAAGATCCTGCTGTTATGACCCAAACTCCTAACCCAACAAGAGCTTGCATTCCCTCAACAGCTTTTCCCCATCGATGGCGACCGTGCCAACCTCCTCGCAAACCAATCCCCCGGCGATATTCGCCATCTCTGCCGCAAGTTGCATGTCGCCCGTGACGGCATAGGTGAGTGAGGCAACAGCGATCACCGTGTCCCCCGCACCACTCACATCGGCAATATTGCGCACATGCGAAGGAATGATCATCGACCGGCGCTCATCCGCGAAAAAAACACCCTTTTCAGATAATGTCACGAAAGATATCCGGTGCTGCAACTGCTCCTTCAGACG
>CAJBPC010000646.1 GCA_903957405.1 uncultured bacterium
ATGGCATGTCAATCGACGATGAACCGGAAAAAATCAAAAGGATCATCGGCGTGCAACTGCAAAGCTCGGGCTTCTATCCCGGACTCACCCTCACGGAATTGATCACACTGTTCAACGGACTCTATAACGAGTCTGTCGACCCCGTCGCGCTGCTGTGCACCGTGAACCTCGAAGACAAGGCCGGCAGCCGCTATAAATCCCTTAGTGGCGGACAGCAACAACGATTCTCCATCGCCACGACACTGATCAATAACCCAAGGATCATATTCCTGGATGAACCCACCACGGGTCTCGATCCGCAAGCCCGCCGAAACCTATGGGACCTCATCCGCAATATCAGGGACAAGGGGGCCACGGTCATCATCACGACGCACTACATGGATGAGGCTGAAATGCTATGCGATCGTGTTGCCATCATGGATGAGGGCAGGGTCATCGCAATCGACAGCCCGTCGAACATGATCGATGATCTGCTAGGAAACGGCTTCGAACGCCAACGGGAAGTGAAGGCTGCCAACCTGGAAGATGTGTTCATCCATCTGACCGGTCATGCGATGCGGGAAGAATGAACAAAATCCAGGCGTTTGCATTAATTTAAAACATCTCCAATCGTCATCCGAATACATATCAAACCACGCTACACAACATGAAGAAGCTTATCACGGTTTTTCTTTTTTCAACGATCCTGGCCGGCTTGAATGCACAGACCAAGCCTGTCCCCAAAGTCGCCCCCAAACCCGTTGCCAAGCCGGTCGTTGCGGCAAAACCCGCCCCGGTGCCGCTGAAGACCACACTCGACAGCGTAAGCTATGCGATCGGCATGCTTGACGGGAATTTCTTCAAGCAACAGGGCCTGACGCAGATCAACGGGACGATGATGGGAAAGGGTTTCACGGATGTCATAAAAGGACCGACACTCATGACCCCGGAACAGGCCGATCAGTTGATCCGTCGTCAGTTGCAGTCGTTATCGAAAAAGAAGATCCAGCCCACCATCGATGCGTGCCAGCAATTCATGACACAGAATGCGAAGAAGCCGGGTGTTTTTCAAACCGCCAGCGGCATACAGTACGAGATCCTCACAAAAGGCACGGGCCCGCAGCCGAAGGATACCAACACCGTCAAGGTGCACTACGAGGGTTTTCTGCTCGACGGCACCAAGTTCGACAGTTCACGCGATCGCGGCGAACCGGCGACTTTTCCTTTGAATGGTGTGATCAAGGGCTGGACAGAGGGCGTACAACTCATGAATACCGGGTCCAGGTATAAATTCTACATCCCATACCAACTCGGTTACGGCGAGCAGGGCGCAGGAGAGAAGATCCCAGGCGGTTCACTGCTGATTTTTGACGTGGAATTGCTTGAGATCGTAAAATAATCCTGCAGCGCCCGCATATGCACACAAATGACAATGATATGGCTTCGTCTACGGATCTCCGTTATCCTGTCGGAAAATTCGACATCCCGGGCTTCACCGACAATGACATCGGGGACGCGCTGACGGAGATCCTATATCTCCCCCGGAAGCTCGAATATGCCATCTTGAATCTGGACGCAGCGCATCTCGACACACCATACCGGGAAGGCGGATGGACCCTCGCGCAGGTCGTACATCATGTGGCGGACAGCCATATGAACGCCTATATCCGGTGCAAGTTGGGGTTGACAGAAGATCAGCCTGTCATAAAGCCTTACGACGAAGCCAAGTGGGCGGAACTGCCGGATGTCGGGTCGGTGCCGGTGAACATATCGCTGACCTTACTGCATG
Source organism: uncultured bacterium (assembly GCA_903957405.1). Classification (GTDB taxonomy): domain Bacteria; phylum Bacteroidota; class Bacteroidia; order Chitinophagales; family Chitinophagaceae; genus Pollutibacter. The sequence continues at coordinate 1,769 of CAJBPC010000646.1, forward strand.
CGCTCCATGCACGATGGCATGAGATGTTCAAACAACTGAAGCCCGACCAGTGGGATCGCACGGTCATGCATCCGGGAAGCGGGCGGTTGTTCACCATCCGGCAAATGCTCGGGTTGTATGCCTGGCACGGGAGGCATCACGTTGCCCATATCACGGGACTGCGCGACCGGATGGGTTGGTAGCCCGCATCCTTAAAAGCCCCGATCAACGGCAGCATATGAAAGACATGGAGTGGAAGACCCTTGAATCAACGCATCTGTTCCGGGACAGGTGGTTCAATGTCAGAAAAGACAGTTGTGAGCGGCCGGATGGCAAGATCGTCGAGCCATACTACGTGTATGAGTTCCCCGACTGGGTGACCGCTGTGGCAATCACCGTGGATGGCCTGTTCGTTTTCGAAAGGCAGTACAGGCATGCGCTGGGCATCACGCAATTCGAGATCCCCGGCGGGTGCATCGATCCTGAAGATGCCAGCCCCGAAGTTGCTGTGGCACGAGAACTGCTGGAGGAGACCGGTTACGCATTCAAGGAGTTCCTGTATCTCGGCCGCACCTCGGCAAACCCATCCACGAACAGCAACTGGATGCATTTCTACCTGGCCACGGGAGGCGTACGATCAGCGGAACAACAGCTTGATGAAAATGAAGATATAGAAGTCCATCTCTTCACACTGGCGGAGGTCAAAGCCATGCTCCGCAATAACCAGATCGTTCAGAGCATGCACTGCACCGCCTTGTTCTACGCACTGGAGGCATTGGGGGAGATGAAGTTTTGATGGTCACGGGCTTTGCGGAGGCATCAATCCACAGACAGCATGTTGATCTCTCCGACAAGGAAAATGCTGCCACATACCACGATCAGGTCTTCTTCATCCGCTGAAGACAGCGCGGCGTCGATGGCCGCGTTCACATTGGGGTATGCGTTACCGTTATGTCCGCACGCGGCCGCCATCTCCTTCAGATCCTCCGCGGGGAGCGCCCTTTCGATGCCAGCCATCGTGAAATAAAAGGTGGCGTTCAGGGGTAACATCATCAGCAGCCTGGAGGGGTCCTTGTCGCGGACCATACCCATCACGATGTGCAGCCGTCGGTGCGGCGTGGCGGCGATCTGCGCGATCAGCTGCCGCATCCCGGGTTCGTTATGTGCCACATCCGCGACCAGCATAGGCCGCTCCCGAATGAGTTCCCACCTCCCATGCAAGCCTGTCAGCTTTTTCGTTTGCGACAATCCCAACCGGAGCTTGTCATCCGGGATCTTCCATCCGACGCTGCGGAGCCGATCGACAGCTTCCAACACCGTCACCAGGTTCTTCATCTGGTAGATGCCCGTCAGGTCGAGTGCATAGTCCGCTGTCCGACCGTCTGCAACATGGCGGACTCGCAATTCCAGATGCCTTCCGTTGTTGGTAGCGCCTATGATTTCCCACTGGCTGTCGGCGAAGTGGATGGGAGACATCGAGGCCGCGGCCTTGTCGCGGAAGACTTTTTCTGTTTCCGGATCGGTCTCCCCGATCACCACGGGGATGTCTTGTTTGATGATGCCGGCCTTCTCAGCCGCGATGGCGGGGATCGTGTTTCCCAAAATGTTCATGTGGTCCCATCCGATATTGGTGATGACCGACAGCTCGGGGGTGATCACATTGGTGCTGTCGAGCCTGCCGCCGAGGCCCGTCTCGATGACGGCCACATCCACTCGGTTTTCAACAAAATGGTCAAAGGCCATCGCCACGGTGATCTCAAAGAAGGAAGGGGAGATCCTGTCGATCATGGGCATGACTTTTTCAGTGAAAGACACGACGAAATCTTCACTGACCATCGCGCCATCGATGCGGATGCGTTCCCGGAAATCCTTCAGGTGTGGCGATGTGTACAACCCCGTCCGGTACCCGCTGCATTGGAGGATGGCCGCAAGCATATGGCTGACGGAGCCCTTCCCGTTGGTGCCTGCGATGTGGATTGTTCTTATTTTCCGGTGAGGATCGCCAAGCGATGCACAGAGCGCAAGGGTGTTGTGCAAGTCCTCTTTGTACGCGACGGCACCGACCCTGCTGAACATGGGAAGACGGTGATACAGATATTCCAGGGTGTCCTTATAGGTCATGTGTGCGTGGAGAACAAGCCGTACGTGAAAAAGCTCGAGATAGGGTCATTTCACTTTGAAGTTGAAGATGATGGTGCCCAGGTCTGTGTCGGGCCCCTCCGGATTGGCCGTGAATTTAAGCCCGCGCGCTTTTCGAAGTGCGATGTTTCGCATGCCCGTATCCGTGGTGGTGGAACCTCTTGGCTGGTATTGAACGCTGATGACATTCCCGTTCTGGTCGACTTTGATGTCTACGGCCACCTTCGCATTTTCGTTGAAGTCATCCTCGAATGACGGGAACTTTGAGATCTTTCTTCCCTGGAGACCTTTCGATATCGAAACGCCGCTGTTACCGCTGCCGCCATTCCCCGTATAGCTGTCTGAGTTGGGATTGCCGTTGATCTTACCCTGGTCTCCGCTGCCGCCTGTGACGCCCTGTCCCTTGCTGTTGTTCCAGCCATCGGCATTGTTGCCACCTTTTCCCGACCCGTCACCTCCTTTGTAGATGAACTTCGGTTTCGGAGGGGCGGGCTTTGGATTCTCGACCGCAACCGGTTTCGGGTTTGGATTCCTGACCGGGGCTGTATTTTCCTTTTTGGGGATATTGTTCGTCTTGGGCGTCGGTTTGGCAGGCTTCGGGATCGTCACATCCGGCGCTTCCTTGTCGTTGTCATTCGTCTCGGGTTCCTTCGCTTCCTGTTCTGCTGGTTGCTGGGCTTTTGGGGGCGTGTTGACATTTTCCTCATTGGCGGCGGGTGGCTCAGGGATCAACGGTTGCTCGTCACCCGACCCTTCATCGCTGTTGCCGAGGTTCACTTCAATGCCTTCTTCCTCGGTCAGCATATCTTCCATGGGAGGCGTCCATGAAATGATGAATGCCAGAAAGATCAAGGCGCCGCAGACGACGCCCGTGATCGTGAATGCC
>CAJBPC010000647.1 GCA_903957405.1 uncultured bacterium
CGGATGAGACAGACCTGCCCAAAGAGTTTTTCGGAGCGTATGGCTGGGACTCGATTCTGACCCCTGTAGCGAAAAAGATCGATACCCTCTGAATATTGACTAAATTGCGTGCATGTCTTCTCCCGCAATCAGCATAGTGATACCGATTTACAACGCAGCTCCATTCCTGGCAGATGCGATTCAAAGCATATTGGACCAGACCTTCAAAGATTTCGAATGCATCATCATAAACGATGGCTCCACCGATGACAGTGACCGGATCCTCAGAAGTTTTCAAGACAAGCGCATTCGATACCTGCAGAACGACGGCAACAGAGGCATCGTGTACACCCTCAACAGGGGCATAGATGAAGCCGTAGGCTCCTATATTGCAAGGATGGATGGTGATGACTTATCCGTGAACGACAGGCTTGAAAAGCAGCTTGCCTACATGAAGGAACATCCGAAAGCAGACATGGTCGCAACGACGGTCAACCTGATAGACGAACAAGGGTTCTTCACAGGTCAATGGTCCGACGACCGGGCACATGTCAACTACATGGAGATAAGGACCTTCATGCCGGACAACAACTGCATTGCCCATCCTACGGTGTTTGCAAAGGCCGATGTCCTCCGGTCACTCAAATACAGAGAGTGCCAACGGGAGAAAGAGGACTACGATCTTTGGCTCAGATGGCTCAATGCCGGATACACGATCCATAAGGTCGATTCACCTTTGGTGAAACATCGGATCCGGCAAGGGTCGACCACCAGGAACAGGCAGAAGAATATCTCGCTTGGATTGGCCTCGACCAAGTTTCAATTCATCGCTCATGAACTGAAACATCTGCATTTGACGGGATTTGTCTTTCGCACTTTCATTTTTTCTTTGCGAGACCTGTCCTTAGGGATTCTTAAAAAAATCAGGCAACCATTCGTATCAAGATGATATACGGGTTATTCCTTTTGAAGCGCTTCATTGAGGATCTGTTCATCCGCCCTTTCATCCTGCTCGGCAGGAGAAAAGCCCGGAAGTTGCCACTGTTAAAAAATTACGATTTTTATTTTTTCTTCCCCTTTTTTCATACAGGAGGTGCAGAGAAGGTGCATGCCCAAATAGCGATGGCTTTCCGGGGGAAGAAAGCCCTCATAATTTTCACCCGGCGTTCGCATGATGAAGGCTTCAGAGCATTGTTTTCTGCCAGCGGGCACGATGTGATAGACATTTCGGCATATACCGACAAGAAGTCTGCCTATTGGAACAACCTCATCTGGCGAGGTGTGGTGAGTGGTCACATCAACAGCCAGCCAACAAAGCCCGTCGTCTTCAACGGACAGTGCAACTTCGCATATAAATGCGCGCCTTGGATCGATAAGGAGGTGTGTCAGTATGAACTCATCCATTCGTTCAACAGCTTTTCCCGGATCCGCATTCCGTTCATTACATGCTACAAACTAACGGTGATGATCAGCCGAAAAGCCATGGATGACCACCGGGAGCAATACAGCCGGCTCGGCATACCCAACGACATGCATGCAAGGATGAGATATATCCGCAACGGAATCCCCATTCCGACGGATGCCTTGCCTCGACATACGAGCAGCAGAAAGCTGAATATCCTTTATGCAGGAAGGGGGACTCGGGAAAAACGCGTGCATATCGTTGCCAGAATCGCCGAACAGTGCCGGGCGGAAAAGCTTCCTGTGGATTTCACATTCATGGGAGACGTCAGTGAAGGACTCCGGGAGTATCCTGCATTACAGGCCAGAATGCTGGGCAACATCACCGACCCGCAGGGCATTGCACGCATTTACGACGAAACAGACGTACTCATCCTGACATCATCGGAAGAGGGATTTCCGATGGTGGTGATGGAGGCCATGGCACGCGGATGCATCATCATTGCCACCCCCGTAGGAGATCTACCGGCCCATATCCGGCAGGGAGAGGAAGGTTTTCTTTTGAATTCGGTGCAACACGAAGACACGATCGTGATCGAAGCGGTGATCATGATACGAAAGTTATTGGGCAACCCCCTACTTTGCCATCACATCTCGCTACATAACATTTCGTATGCGCAGGATCATTTCAGCCTGCGTACTTTTGAGGAGTCATATCGCAAACTGCTGACCCCTGAAACGAATGCCCAATGAAGCCGCTCAGTTTCATCATCATCACTTACGACAGGCCGGAAGACATGCTCGCTTTGGCTGTCAACATCTCCAAGTTGGACCGTGCATCGGAATTGCTGGAGGAAGTCATCGTCATCAACAATGCATCATCCGCGGATTATGGCGATGTCGAGTCGTTCATGGCCTCTCAAAAAGAAATCCCTTTCGTTTATGTGCATTCCGCTCAAAACCTTGGGGTGTCAAGAGGAAGGAATTTCGCGATACGGCAAGGCAGAGCGCCGATATTGATCATGCTGGATGACGATGCAGAACTGCAAGGCAGGGATGCATTGGTGCGGCTGATGGAGGCTTTCGACCTGCCCAATACAAAGGATCCGAAAGCGATCGTTTCCTTCAGGGTGCTCTATTACAATACCCTGAAAATGCAGGTGAATGCCTTTCCGCATAAACGTTTCTCCGAGTACGAAAAGGAACATTTTCTTGAAACCCACTATTATGCAGGAGGTGCGCATGCCATCACGCGCGAATCCATCGAGAAGGCGGGGCTTTATCCAGAGGATTTCTTTTATGGAATGGAAGAATAC
>CAJBPC010000648.1 GCA_903957405.1 uncultured bacterium
CCCCGATCTCGGCACCCGGAATGACCTTTCTCAATGAACTTCAGATGAATTCCAAGATCCATTTGAATACCGGAAAAATGGAACCATTGATCATCATCGGGTATGAAAAGAGCAAATACCGATCGATCATCAACCGATACTTTGCAATTCTCGGAGTGGATTATAAATTGGTCAGTACGAAATTGAATCATTTTTCCGTCATCGTGGGGCCATCCGCTGAAGCTGCGTCATATACTGACGGCACAGATTATGATCACCTGTTTGCGTGCCTTGGCTTGAGAGGGATGCATGAACTTGATAAAAACAAAAGCAAGCTGAAAATACAGTACAATACCTATTTCTTCAGACGCATCAAGGAGAATCGCTGGAGGTATCAGGGCGTCGTGACAGCCTTGTATCAAGTGTTGAAACCTCTTTACGTCACGGTCAATATGAATTTTTCGGAGGAAAAAATCAACAAACTAGACTTTTACAGGAAGAACACCGGTATAAGTTTCGGGCTGACATATATATTGTGATGCACATCATAGCCAAGTCATGCAGACTGATCCTTGAAAACCACATTCTGATATTTGAAATTTCGATCCATTCGAACCAAGCTGAGATCCAGAATACCAAAGATCATCCACAATCTGATGTCCGATCGTACTCTCATAGCAATCATAGGTACCAGCATGGAATTCCCCGGGGATATCCGGTCGTTGTCCGATCTACATGACAGGCTGCTCAATGGAACCGATGCCATTAGGTCGGTTCCCCATGAAAGGTGGGATGCCGATGAATATTTTGACAAGGACTCGGATCGCACCACTACCATCAACAACAAAAGGGGTGGTTTCATTGAAAATATCAAGGCATTTGATGCCGCTCTGTTTGGCATATCTCCCGCGGAAGCAAACGCAATGGATCCCCAGATAAGAATCTCCATGGAGCTTGCCTTTCGTCTGTTTGAAGATGCCGGATATGGTGATGGTCATTTGAAAGGCAGTGCTACAGGGGTATATATGGGTGTATGCTTCAATGATTACAGGGACCTATGCTATGATCTGGGGGGAACCGGAGTGAATTCACATACCATCACAGGTAATACGAACTGTTGCGTTTCAGGACGCATTGCGTACAATTTCGGACTCCAGGGGCCATGCATTACCATTGATACGGCCTGCTCATCCTCTCTGGTGGCTGTTCATTACGGAATAAAGGACCTTTTAACCGGTGATACGGATCTGGCTGTTGCGGGAGGTGTGAATATAATGATCCGACCACAGAATCATATGGCCTTCACCACGCTGAATGCATTGTCACCGGATGGAATTTGTTATTCTTTCGATGCCAGAGCAAATGGCTATGTCCGATCGGAAGGGGCTGGCCTGATCCTCATGAAGCGACTGGAAGACGCAATAGCAGACAGGGATAAGATAATGGGTGTCATTCGGGCAACGAATCTGAACAATGATGGTAGATCCAGGAGCTTCACGGCCCCGAACCCTGAAGCTCAGAGCAGGTTGATCCAAAAGACACTTGAGCACGCAGGGATCAAATCGCATCAGATAGATTATATCGAGGCCCACGGCCCCGGCACCTATGTGGGAGACCCCATTGAATTATCGGCCATATCCGGTGTATTCGATCATGCAGATCGCACAACCCCACTGTATGTGGGTTCCATCAAGTCAAATATTGGTCATACGGAGTCAGCGAGCGGGATCGCCAGCTTGTTGAAGGCTCTTGCCGTTGTTCGTCATCGGATCATCTACCCGAATATTCACTTTGAGAATCCCAACCCAAGATTCCACTGGGATACTTCGATCATTAAAATACCCACGGAACCTGTCTTTTTATATGGACCGGTCCGTGCAGGGGTGAACTCTTTCGGCATCAGTGGCACAAATGTGCATCTTGTGCTGGAAACGTATGAGGGCCTTATTGACAAGGAAGAAAAACCCTTGTTTAAGCTACCGTTCATGCTGCCTATTTCCGCTTCAGGACAGGAGCAATTGAAACAGAGAATAAACCAGCTCAGGGAATGGTTATCGGTCGAACCGGGAGATCTTCTAGAAAAAATAGCATCCATTTCACGATTCAGGGTGCACTTACCTTTCCGAGAACTGATCTGGGCTGAAACAGGCCAAGGGATATTGGAAAAACTGGAAGCCCTGAAACCGGACGCACCTTTCGAGGGGGATTTTTCAAGGGCAAAAAAAGTATTTGTCTTCTCAGGACAGGGAGGACTTTGGGAAGGAATGAGTGAAGAACTGATGAGGCGTTTCCCTGTTTTCCGGGACTCCATGGAAGACAGTCTTGCCTGTATCAGTGAGGAACTGGATCTTGATCTAAGGAGTGGTTTTTCAATGATCCCCAAAGATGAGATCGCAAGACAGCTGATGACATTCTGTTATCAGCTTGCACTGTCCGAAACGCTCGAATTCATAGGAATAAAACCGGATGTGGTTGTCGGTC
>CAJBPC010000649.1 GCA_903957405.1 uncultured bacterium
ATTCTTGTGTGACATGAACAAAGGCTATGATTTGTGATGTTCCTCGTGTTCGCCTACCGGCAATCGAAGTGAGGTTGATAGATTATATTTTGAAGAAGCCTTCGTGAATCTTTTACTATTCAACTGCGCAGACGTTGATGGTTACAGCTGTGTCAGGGATTACCGCAGACGTCAGATGGCCAACTGCTGTTGGGACCATGCGTTTTTCTTTCTGTTACGAATCGGCATGCATTCAGCGATGATGTGCTTTATGCCATGTACATGCAAGGCGCATGGCATAGATTCATTTACATGGGTGATCGAATTATTGAAGCGACTTCGGCATCTTCCCATTATTCGGTGATGGGCATTATAGAGACTTCAAATAAATCAAAACAGGCCTAGTTGCGTTATTCGAACCTGTATTAATTTTTTCTTATTCTTACTTGCTTATGCATGAATATGACATTTAAATGCTGGTCAGCCGAACTGTCAATGGCTCATGAGCTATTTTTTTATCCGGTCGGGGATTGATCAGGGGGACGGCCATGTAAGAGGAATTAACAGGTGCCGAAACGCAGGAAGTGCACATGCAAACGGATGTCTGCCGAAGCCTACTGAAGCATGGCACTGCGTGATGTGATCAATCCACTTGAATCCATGCATCATCCCGAATCGGTTTCATATAGATCTAAAGAGTGTGGGTGTCATTCGCTCAGGTATCAAACATCTGAAAGAATAGATCCAAGGATTTTTATTGGCGCGGGTTTTGATTTTATGCGCAACCCTTTAAAATATAAATCAAAAAGACTACTTTCAATAGATCAAATGTCCCTCACACGGGCAGTTGTACATTGACCATCCTGCCAGAGAAGAATTGCTGTTTCATTCTTTATCTACAGTATGTGCTTCAATGTCTCCATGAATCAGCCGAAAAACACCATGATTGCCCAGAAGAGATTTCTTCCAACCTCCCTTTCTTGCTTGCTCCGGATGTTGCCTTCCCGACGCGCCACTCGTCAGCTCACTTATGTGCTCTTGCTATCCATCCCCCTCCAACTTTTCTCGGCGGACATCGATAAGCAACTGGATGAGGTTTCCATTGCCATTTACAAGGGTCGGGTAGACCAAGCGAGATCGGGGATACAGGCATTGGCCCCACTGCAATTGTCGGTATTGCAGCGATACAGCTTGGCATTGCTGGAAGCAAGAATCCTGCGTGATACGGGTCAGTGGCATGACGCCTTGGAAAAGGTGATTCCCTTGATCGAACTGCTTCGTGTGCAGGATGCCGGTCAGGTTCTTTTGGCGGAGGCCTATCTCGAATACGCGCATATTTGTAAATCCCTGCATTGGCTGGAGCGGTTCAACTCCGCCGTTAATAGCGTGCAGATGATCGTCTCCAGGCATCATATGCCCGATCATCTCCGTACCCGATATCATACGTTCAGACTGCTGTATCTATCTCTTATGCTGCTCGGAACGAAGGGGCAGCCTACCGCTGATTCCATCCATGTGTTGTTGGATCGCGCCAAGTCGGATGAGCGCTATAAGTACGAACCGGACATGGCGCTTTCCATATTGCTTACCCACTATAGGAATTACACTACCCTAAAGGCATATGCCATCGCTGACAGTGTATTTAGCCTCATCGACAGACCTGAAAGCGAGATGGGCTCATATGGTCGGTTTTTATTATGGCGGGCCCTAGGGAATCAATTCATGGACAGGATGCTTCATCCGCAAATTGTCAGTGATAACCGTGAAAATAATTTCCAAACATCAGTCCGATGTTTTGAGAAGGCTCTAACATTGATTTCAGAAAGATATCCAACCAACCATGCCGACCGGGTTATTGTGATCAACCTCAAGGGCCTACTCAGTTTCCATGCGAAGCGCTATCGAGATGCTTTCACATTGTACAAGCAGGGCGAGCGGATCCTGTCGGGATCGAAACTGCCCATCGAAAAGTACACCTATCTGTATTTTATGACTTACTCGTACGAGTTGGCTGTGATCGATAGCTTATTTGATGGAGAGGCGCTTCGTCGCGAGCGTACGCGGCAGATCCCGATATGGGAGAACATTGCAGATCATTGGCCACACTGGGAGCAGAACAATTTGGATTCGCTCAACCATTTGCGGGTCTTCTACACTACCGAAGTGCATGGTGTGTTGCTTAAGCTCATGCTTGACCAGCATCATGATACACATGATCCGAAGATATTGGAAAGGGCTTTTGATATTCAGGATAAAAACAAGTTCCGAACGATGAAGCAACATCTCCAGGAGATGAATGGGATGCCAATGCCTAGATCCCGAGGTTTGCAAGAGGTACGTCAATCACTATCATCAGACGAGGCCATCATCAGCTTCACCGACGTGGTGATATTGGAAAATACGACGTTCTTTTTAGTGGTTACCAAGGATACCGTAGTGTTTGATTCCATTCAAATGCTCAAGGACCGGATCAATGAGGTCGGCGGTAATCAAGGCGCTGAATACATCTGTAAAGATGTTGCGTCGTTTCGCAATGTCTACCATCAACTATGGCAAATCACGTTCCGAAAGATCGAACCCTTCCTAAAAAATTCAAAGCGTCTATTGATCCTTCCATCCGGATATTTTTCTTTGATCCAGATAGATCTCCTTCTCTCCGACACCACGGGTGCAAAAAACTTCGGTGCTCTGCGGTATCTGCGTGACCGATATAAGATTCGGTATGATTATTCATTGACGTTGTCGGAAATGCGTCAGCAACACCGGGAGGCATCAAAGCCAGTTGCGCGGCAGGTCGCACTCATCCCGGATTACACAGGAACCCCTCAGTATAGGCTACCCTATTTCAAAGCCATGGGGCAGGAGATCACAGACCGATATGGGTTTGAGGCATATGGACAAAAAAACGCCACCCTTTCTTCCTTTCAGGACCTGTTTCCAAAGGTCGGAATGCTGCACATCGCGGCACATGGTTTCGCAACCCGCGTTACACCGAGCGATCAGTATATCGTGATGGACAGTATCGCCCCCGGCATCCCTTTTCGCCTAACGCCACACCACTTCCTGCAGGCGAGGACAAATGCCGACCTGGTGGTGCTTTCCATCTGTCTTGGTGGAGAGAGTCAGATCAATCAATATGATAATCTAAATCTGGCATACTGGTTCAGTTATGCAGGTGCCCGCAGCTGTCTTTTCTCGAAATGGAAGATCGATGACAAACCCACCGCCTGGATCATCTCCCGTTTTTATGAGTATCTCTCGAAAGGAATGGATAAGACTGACGCTTTATACACTGCACAAAATGACTACCTGCGGTCTGTACGGACCGACGAGGAGCGGAATCCGATATACTGGGGAGGGCTTCGATTGATCGGTGACAATGCCAAGTTGAATATGGTCGCACCCAAAGGCTTGGTAGATTCATGGCAGGTCAAGGCAATGGGGCTCGTGATTCTTTCAGCCATGTGTTGGGGAGTATGGCGGCGTATGCGGAGATCAAACCCTTGATGGTGGCAGAAACAGTAAGCCTTATATGATCTTCAGTGTGAATGGACTTTAAACAGGTTGTGTACATGCCAAGCGAGAACACGCACTAAAATGCAAAGGTCATTCATGTATAACCAATTGGGAGACGACAAAAAATATCCGTTGTTTTAGGATGACTGCTATCCATGAAATCTTTCATGAAGTTTTGTCATCAACAGGTTTCTGTTTGTCTTATGGGACGAATTTGGGAAGCCTTCACTTTTTTACCTGTCCATTGCAGATAAAGCGAATTTGATTTTTGATTTAAAACTCACCGATCTTTTCAGCTTCCACTTTATATGGAGAATCATTATCCTCCTGTATCGACTTCAAACGATCTTTCGCTGTCTCGCTCCGGCCACCCAGCATGAATGCGGCGGCTGCCATCAGTTCGGCCTTGTGCTGATAGGTAGCTGTGGAATCCTCTGCCACTATGGAAAAACAGTACGCTGCAGAGTCGTAATCACGGCGCATGTAGTGCAGCCAACCCCCGAAATACGCGAGTGTGTCTCTTTGGACATAACGTGTTTTGAGCGCATTTAGATGTGTCAAACCTTCTTTGGCATCCTGCATCTTGAAAGCATTCATCATCTCATGGAAGTCGCGCTCCCCATCCATGGAAGCGAAAACGGGAAGTCCCGGTTCGTGGAATACAATGTCCGTCATCCGGTCGTGGCGTTTCAATTTCTGTCGGTATTGCCATCCCATGAAAACAAAGCATATCAGAGATGCCGCCACGGCAAATTTCTGCCAAGACGACCGCGGTACCTTTTTTCTGACCATATCACCCCCAGCTGTGAAGCGATATAGTGCATCGAAGTCATGTCCGTTATCTTCCAGGAATTTTTTGGCTCCGATCACGGCATCATCGGTTGATGTGCAGGATTCAAGTCTTTCGCGGATCTCTTTTCTGATCTTTTCCGATGCCCCCGGGGATGCTGCTGCCAGGATCTCTGGCAGACCAAGTGGGGCTGATTGGAGGGGGTTTACAGGCATTTTTTGTATCATTCTAAAAAATGATGCCACATCCTTACGATCCGCAGGCGGGCTTCATAGATATTATTTTTAACGGTATTGTACGTCAACTGGAGTCGCTCCGCTATCTCTTCGTTGCGGTAGCCTTCCATGTGCAAAGATAGAATTTGCTTTTGCCTGGGTTGCAAGCGATCCAATATGTTTCTCACACCATCGCGCATAAATGCATCATCGCAGCCGTTGCTGACCAGGGTAACATCACTAGAACGAATGGATTGCATGATTTTCTCTCTGTTGTCCTGCACTTTGACTTTATCCATAGCCCGATTCTTCACGCTTACATGCATCCACGCCTCTAAATTGTCGGTTTCGGCCGAAAACCGGGCTTGTCTCTCTTTGAGATCCATTTGTATGAGTTTCTCAAAGATGTCTTGCACCACGTCTTCTGCTACCTCCTTATTTCGGCAATAGCTGTAGGCCGTCAACAGCAGTCGTGGCGAATGTCGACGATACAATTCCTCTATGGCAACGGGGTAACCTGATATGTATTGTGAAGTGAGGGGATCCATAGATTGCTATGAAAATAAAGCAAACTACTTTAGTTTCAAAATAAATGTAATGTAGAAATTGCATAAAAAAAAGTTTAATTATGTTCCGTAAATCAAATTGATGCTGATGCATGGCGGTCTGAAATCGGTTGAATATGCATTCACGCATCACTCCACGGATTGCCCGGATCAGATGCCTTATGATTTTTATGAAAAGGTGGTTCTTTTAACTTTTCAGGGCTTGGGCGAACAGTTCCTAAGTGATGAATATGATATCTAATTTTTTAGATCTGAAGGGAATGTGCCCAACCAAATTTAAAAAAGAACCAATATATTTACACCAGTCCTTATTTGACGGAACCGATGGTCAGGGTGTAACTGCCTGCCATGTTTTTTAACCGCAGCTTGTATGTTAGAAGCATACTCGCTTTTTCAACTCGACATTTATGAGCAGTATGAAAGCCAAATACCCCGCACTGGAGCTCACCATTGAATTACTCGCAATGCCGGAGCCGGTCACCCGTTCCGTTTGGGTGCGCACCGGCACAAGCCTCCGCGAACTCCATCACATCATACAGGCGGTCATGCCGTGGGACATGGGTCATCTGTACTTTTTTTCCAAAACCGTGAAAGGCAGCAACATCCAATTGGGTGACACCAAGCTTTGGGACGGAGACATGCCTGAGTCGAATGACGACCTATTGCATTTCGTGGAAGACTATTTCGTGATGATCGGACAGAAATTGAATTATGTATACGACATCGGGGATCATTGGGCGCATGAGATCGTGCTGACGGGCATCAATACCGACCCCCTTGCAATGCCGTATCTGCCGATGGTGAGCAAAGGAGTCGGTGTATGTCCGCCGGAGGATTGTGGAGGACCTGCAGGATACCTCGACATACTGGAGGCGTTGAAGAACAAACGAACTGCCAAGTATAAGTCTACCAAGGCCTGGCTGAATGACATCGAATGGTCAGATGCCCCCTTCGACCTAGACGATTGTCAGCAGGAATTGTCTTTCATGAAGAGTGATATGCTGGATCAATACATCCCTTGAACGACCACTTTTTTAGTGAACGAACCTCCAGCGCGCATCGAGTCGGATGCTTTTGATGGCGCACCTAAAAGATGCTATTGTCATGGTGAAGGAACGGATCAATCCGATCTTGTAATATTCAACTGTCCGTGGCAGTCAACATCCGCTGCAGAACCACGGCCTTCCGGTGGTTGAAGTTTATCCCCAGCCGTAATCTCTTACGTGTGACCCTACCCGTTATGTCGTATCACAAAAAAATCGCCCGTTTCATTGAAGACCTCTGCCCCGATATCTTCAAGTACCGTCAACACCGACAATTGTCAGTGTAAGACAGGTAGCAGCGCATCCTGTCAGTCCCTGTGTCTGTCTTCAGATTTTTCATGATCGGTTCATGTGCATTCGGAAGGCAAGTCGCTCCATTCCCTGATCGCGCGCTGGACCATGCTGCGGTAGATCGAGAAAGCCGAATCTGCAAGACCTGGCATGTGCTCATTTTCAATGGGTCAGAGTTCCCGTAATTGTTATTTTCTTGCATTAATGATATCTTCACAAGGCATTTCTATTTAAAAAGTTCCGGTTTATCATTAAAGGTTGAATATTCAACATGGAAAAACATGCTCAAGACTACATCGATGGGAAGCCGGTAGACATCCGGAATTTCCTCGCGCGTTATACGGACAAGGACATCATCTACTGTACCAATCCGGGGAATGGCGGAGATGGTTTCATTGCGCATGCCGCTTTTACGCTGTTTGATGCACTATCGATCCGGTATGGGTTCATGCACTATGACGAACAGGTGCAGGGCAAGACCATCTTCTACGCAGGGGGCGGCAACCTCATTGAGGGACGATACCCGCATGCGCATCAATTTCTCACGAATAACCTCGGCAACGGCAATTCCATTGTCATCCTTCCCCACACGATAAAGGGCTTCCACGAAATGCTTGCACAAGCACCGGACCTGACCATCTTCTGTCGGGAATCCGTCACCTATTCAAGTCTTCGGGAATCGGGATTTCCCTTAGAGCGATTGTACCTTAGCGAAGACCTCGCCTTTATGATCGATCCGGCAACACTGGCCGTGCCGCAAAAAGGCTCTGGGGACGGATTTTTTTTCAGGAGAGACGTTGAAAGCACCGGCAACCAACCGATACCGGATGGGAACATGGACATTTCCATGTGCTGGAACGGGGATCACTGGGACGATCCCGTTTTCACGCAAGCCGTTTGCAGATCCATCGTTCTGTACATCAACCGCTTCGAGACCATCTGGACAGACAGGCTGCATGTGGCGATCATGTCGGCCATTTATGGAAAGAAAGTATTTTTCTACCCGAACGATTATTTCAAGAACAAGGCTGTCTATGAGCAGACACTCCACCGATATCCGAATGTGACTTTCATGGAGCCCGAAGCACAGGATACATCCGTTGTGCACCACGAAGTGGACCAACCGAGCCCAATGCAGCAAAGTGAAGGCATCGAGACCATGCCCTTATCCCAAGACATTCCGGAAGACCCCGGACTCTGGAACAGACTGAAGGAACGGATAAGCCGTCAACTTTCATTCAGCGCAAAGACATAGTCATCGCCTCCGACCTTTCTGCTCCTGGCAAACAGCATGCAGCAAGGCCCTATTCCGGGATCCATCAATCACTTCAATAACTATTCCCTATGCCAATAGATGCATCATGAAGATTTCCGTCATCATTCCAAATTATAACTACGCGCAGTATCTTTTTGCATGCCTGTCAAGTGTGCTTGAATCGGACCTTGACGAGCGGCATTATGAGGTGCTGGTGGTTGACGATGCCAGTACGGATCATTCTGTCGCCATTGTCCGGGACTTATCATTTCATTATCAGAAGCCCATCCGCATCATTCGGAATCCGATCAACTCAGGTTTGGTGATCACCCGCAACAATGGGATAAAAGAGGCCTTGGGTGAATATCTTTTTTTCCTGGATGCTGACAACTGCATTTCTCCATCATGCCTGAGCAGGCATTTGGAGATGTTGGAGTCTGACCCTGCTATCGTCGCCTGCTACTCGTCAATTCAGGATTTCCACACCACCATCAGCGAAAAGAGGGGCATCCGTTCGAATGCCCCGTTCGACTATGAAAGGCTTCGCCACGGAAACTACATCGATGCCATGGCGATGTTCCGTGCCGATATCTTCAGCAGGCTGGGACCTTATGATACGAGTATGCCTATGTTCGGCTGGGAGGACTACGAGTTGTGGCTCCGCTTGGGCAGTCATGGTTGTCGGGTGGAATTCATTCCCGGCGCGCCACTCTCTTATTACAGGATACATGATTCCTGCATGACCCGGAACGTCACGACCGTGCATATGAATACACTCTGGAAATATCTGCATGAGCGCTACGACCTGTATTTCAAGATAGGCGAAGCTCCATGACAGCCCTCGCCAGCCCGGCGGGTGTTTATTGGTCATGGTAACTGCATGGGCATCCTGCCGGATCGGGTCTTCAAGAGATCTTGCTGCAGAGATCCATGAAATTCACGGCACCTGTCTTTTCCAGTATCCTCCGTCGATAAGTGCAGCGGGGATGCACATTGATGGAAAGTTTCGTTGCGATGTCATCCGTTCTCATGTCGGAGCAGATGAGATCCGCCACAGGTTTTTATTGCACCGTCAGTCCATCGTAGAGATATCCTCCAAACAATGCCATTGTCATCGAAGAAAAGATCCCCTGCGGCCATTACGCCCCTGATGATTTCCCGGCCATGATCACTGATACGACAATTCGATATCGTTCAGCATCCAATACGGGTTCACCTCCAACAGGTATGGGGATGTCTCGGATCCGGAAAGGATGATCAGCCGCGTATCCTGATGACGAATTATGCCTGTATTTCGGTATGGAGACGTATCCTGAATTCGGACATCATGTATCGCTTCGCCTGCCTGGCTGGGAGGCTGCAGGATGACCGGCGTGACCGGCAGAAAAGCCGACATCACAGGAATTCTAAGCCGCGATCCGGGATGTATGAACAGCTTCTTCCGGTATAGAATTACCATGTGACAATCGCATACATTCCCTTTTTATATCATGTTCCCGGCCTGATATGATCATTTCAGCTTACACCGCGCCATTCTCCTGTACACTTATCGTTAAAGAATTGATTTCTTCATCGCGTCTGTGACC
>CAJBPC010000650.1 GCA_903957405.1 uncultured bacterium
ACCCTGGTCGTAATGAATGTCAGGTTGCTGCCCAGTTTCAGCGTGCGGTTAAAAAAACGGGACCATAGGCTTGCATTGGCGGCCGGATCCTTCCGGCTATAGGAATAATGATCCAGGATGCGGAATCCATTCTGTCGGATCAGTTGTCTGAAACTATTGACGGTCGGCTCATAGAGATGATCGGGTGTCCGGGTGGGATCGTTCCAGGCGTTGGAAAACTGTTTTTTCAGGCCCAGTTTATACAACCAGTGTTTCACCTGATTGGAAAGGGAAAGCTTGTTCGGTACGTTGATGACCAGGATCCCGCCTTCGTCCAGCACCTCTGCTGCATGCTGCAGCCATTCATTTGGATTGGGTACATGCTCTATCACATGACTCATGTGGATGAGCGAATACTTCAAGGCAGGCCGGTGATCCTGGAACTGTTCGATCACTACGGGTACGCCTACTTCGCTGCGGACAAACTCGGCCATCTGCTTCGAAACATCCAGACCAAGCAATTGCCTGTAAAGAGGTTTGGCCGCCAGCAGGAAAGTACCCATCCCACTGCCGATATCCAGGACGGCGGTCCGCTTTTTATCAAATTGAAGGAGGTGAGCCATTTCCTTCTCAAAGGTATGTAATGAAGATTCCTTGATCTTGTGCAGGTCCGCCACCGTGACAGTAGCCGAATATTGATAGTAGGAGGCATAACAACTATCGATAAAATCCTGATCATACCGCGGCCTGGGAGAAGAATAGATCAGCGCACAATGGCCGCATCTGACGAATCGATACTGCAGTGCACTACCGAATTTTTCATACACGGTGTAGGCCGAACCATTGCATACCGGACAGTTCACTTCTTCCCAGGCGGCCGGCGTGTAGACGTTTGTGATAGGATCCTTCATTTTTTTTCGTTATTGCTTTACCCTGATTATTTCAAGAGCAGGTAATTCTGGTAATTGGTATCGATACCGATTGCGGCCAGGATGTTCTTGGCATGATCCTTCAAACTGATCTTCCGGAACGAGATGTCACTCTCGAATGTCCAATTCAGCCGTTCGATCCGTTCTTTCATGACAGCAGGGTGGGTACCTTCAAATCGCGCCAGCCGGGTGATGTGTTTTTCATATTCAAAAGCATCCACACCCATTCTCCTCTCTGCACCCGGATCTCCCCCCTCCCAGCGCTTCCCATAGGTCGAAAGTTTGCGCTGCATGGCATGGGGCTCCCTGACCCAACCGTAATGATACATAGCGGCATCCACCGGACGGACGAACAGCTTCTCATCATGGCCCCTGCGAAATCCCTGCGCATCCCGGTAAGAATAGATCGATGGGTCATTCCGGATGATCCGGATCTCCTTCTTATACCATTTGTTGGAAACTCCCACATGATTGTAAGAACCGTAAAAATGAAAAAAATCGAACAACAATCCCTGTACGCTTTTATCATCCTTATATTGAGCCATAGCAGCCCGCACGGATGCATGGTACCGCTCATGCAATACCTCATCCGCCTGGATGTAAAAGGCCCAGTCAGCTTCCGCAGAGATCGCTCTGAAGGCCTTGTCTGTCTCCATGGCCAGCACGGCACTACCAACCGTGCTGAAATCCTCCCAGGTTGTTTCAAGAATCCTGATCTTGTCCGAATCAATCGATCGGATCAGCCCTAGGGTGTCATCCTCAGACTGTCCCACAGCGACCACCATTTCATCACAAAGCGGCAGGATAGAGCGGATGGATTCCGTCACAGGGTAATCATATACCAGCGCGTTTCGGATAAAAGTGAAGCCACTGACTTTCATCCCGCAATAATAGCAATTAACCCAGATTATGTTTTATAAATTAGCTTGGACTGATTTCTAACTGCCCTACTTGACGAATAGCTCGTCGATATAGTCACGTTTTCGGTCCTTGGCTGCGATTTTCAAGACGGTCTCTGTGCACGATCTAGCTTCCTTATGCAATACATTTGAATCTAATGGTAGCCAGACTCGGATATGATTTCCCGCCCATGACCCGCTGTTTTAACAGGCTCATCAGGTTGTATGCCACCATCACCCAGCGGAACGCATGCTCGGTGGCGGCCAGCCATTCGGAACAGCATCCTTCCATCCCATACTCGTACCTGAATTCCTTTATCTGGTTCTCGGCATCCACCCGCTTTCGTAAATGGGGATTATCCAGCAGCTTTCTCACAAATACCATGCTCACAAGAGGACAGCAGTTCACTGGCCCGTTGCCGGAAGTCAAAATGGATGGCCAACAAGGAATCCTGCAATGGTTGAAAAGGGTCGCTTCCGCCATGAAGCCCGGGTCCATGTAGATGACGTCTCTTTTGACTGCAGCAACGGGATGCACTACTTTTGACGTAAATCAACCATTACACCCCAACCGATGCGATATATCTTGATAACCGGGGCTGCAGGCTTCATCGGCAGCTGCCTTGCAGGTAACCTTAACCGGAAAGGACAAAATGACCTCATCCTGGTGGATGAATTCTCGCAGTTGGATAAAATCCCTAACCTTGAAGGCAAACACTACGCCATCAAAGTGGAAAGGGACGAACTTTTCTCCTGGCTTGAAAAGGAACAGCCAGTCATTGATCTTGTGTATCATCTTGGCGCACGCACGGACACCACAGAATTCGATTACGTCATCCTCGAACGCCTGAACCTGGAATATTCCAAAAACATATGGACATACTGCTCGCGGCATGCCATCCCGCTGGTATACGCATCGTCCGCAGCCACCTACGGTGACGGCGGCAAAGGCTACGAAGATGATCACCGGCTCGTCAACGCACTCGAACCACTCAACCCTTATGGCATCTCCAAAAATGAATTCGACAAATGGGCCTTGCAACAACAAGACACACCTCCACATTGGTATGGCCTGAAATTCTTCAATGTCTACGGCCCGAATGAATACCATAAAGGCCGAATGGCCAGTGTGATCTTCCATGCTTTCAACCAGATCAAAGAAAAAGGATCCGTGAACCTGTTCCGCTCGCATCATCCCGATTACCAGGATGGTCGGCAACTGCGGGATTTCATCTATGTCAAGGACGTGATCGCCGTCTGTCAATGGCTTGCCGAGCACCTGCCAACTTCTGGCATATTTAACTTGGGCACCGGAAAGGCCAGATCCTTTGAAGACCTTGTCCTGGCCACATTCAGTGCACTCGATATGGAGCCCGATATCCGATTCGTGGATATGCCCGAGGATATCCGCAGCAGATACCAGTACTTTACGGAAGCCGAAATGGATAAACTGAAAACCGCCGGATACGACGCCCCCTTCCATTCACTGGAAGAAGGCATTGCCGATTATGTCAGGAATTACCTGGCAAAAGGAGCATACCTCTGACATCGCTCAACACCGAATGCACATGGAAATACAGATCACATCCGTCATCTCAAGGAACGAAACGCAGCACCTTGCCAATAAGGTCGGGGATGAACTCATACTCCTGAATATGGAGACCGGTGATTACCTGGGACTCAATCCCGTCGGCGCATCCATCTGGGAAAATCTCAGTGTGCCCATTGCCGTTAGTGAGTTGGTCGACCGCCTCACCGAATCCTTCGAAGTCGATGCCGGCACCTGTCGAACAGAGACGATGGAATACCTCGAAAAGATCGCCGCGCTCCACCTCATCCGCATCGATCCATGATCATATGCCAATGAGTCTAATGTCAAAGCTCCGGTCATTCCGCCACGCCGACGGAGAAGTGAAAGCCTGGTTCATAAGCGCTTTTTTCTTGTCCGCCGCCGTGCGTTTCACCCTGGCGTTCCTGCCTTTCCGGAAGGTCATGGCATGGAAAGGCCGACCGGGCGTTGACAGTCCGGCTGAGCCTGATCCGGAATCGCTGGAGTTCAGGAGATCCCTGCAGGCTGCGCTTCAAATGTCAGCGAAATACACGCCATGGAAGAATGAATGCTATACGCAGGCCATCACGGGAAGGATATTGCTGAGCAGAAAAGGACTTCCCGGCACCATCTATGTGGGTTTTCGAAAGAACGATGCGGGCGGCTTCGAAGGCCACGCGTGGTTGCGGTCCTATGACAGGGTCGTTTGTGGCGGGGGACAAAGCGAAGGCTATGCCGTTCATTCTTTTTTTTCATAGTTTCGATGTCTTTCAAACCTGATCCGGATGGGTATCTGCCTTAACATGATCGTGAAGAACGAAGCCCTCAGGCTGCCAAGGCTTTTCGCCTCGCTCCGGGGGACCATCGACTTTTTCGTGATATCCGACACCGGCTCTACAGATGATACCCTGGCGACCATCGCCTCCCTCAGCGAACAGCTTGCCATTCCGGGAATGGTGACGACCCACCCCTGGAAGGATTTTGCACACAACCGAAACCTCGCTTTGCAGGACGCCCTGCAGGCTCGGCGGGAAGGGCGGCATGACTGTGCCTGGGTGATGATACTGGATGCGGATGAGGAACTCGTCTTATCGGATCCCGGCTGGAAAACTGCCTTGAAAGAAGGGGTGACCTATCTGGCATATGCCCGTTCGGGACGCACCTCCGTTGCAAGGGTTTTTCTCCCCTGGCTGGAAGGGCAGTCCTGGCATTGGGTGGGTCGCATCCATAACGTACTCGAAAATGAGGATATGGATCACCCTTTTGCATTCTCAAAGTCGGCATGCATCCGATCCCATGAATTCCAGGGCGCAAAGTCGCATGCTTTTGCCAACGGTGCGGAAAAAGCCCGCGCCGATGCAACCATCCTGGAGTCTGAGCTGGAGGGGAAGACCGTTGATAAATTGACGGCACACCGCTTCCTGCAGCTGGGGTTGGCATATGAAAATGCAGCAGACTGGCCGTCCGCCATTGCCTGCCTGAGCAAGGTCGGAGATTGCGAGGACTGCGGAACAGGTAAAAGATACGTGTCATGGATCATGGCGGCAAGATGTGCCCTTATGGCCGGGGTGGACCCGACCGTCTTCCAGACATTTATCGGTAAAGCGACCCTGCTCGACGCCGCAAGATGGGAAGCGGATTACTACAATGCCCTGCTGCACCGAAAACAAGGAAACCTGATGCATGCCCTTTGCATCCTCGACAACGCAAGCGAAAGGGGCTATGATGATAAAGGAACCTTCTTTTTGGAGCATGACATCTACGAATGGAAACTGGATTACGACAGGGCTTTTCTGGCAGCGCAATTGAAAGATGATTCCAGGGCACTACCGATCGTCGAGGCATTGCTTGAAAACGACAAGGTGCCCGACATGGAAAGCCGATTCCTGTTATCTCTGAAAGAACGACTCCTTAAAACCCTCGACGGCCAAGGGCGAAATCCCGGAGATCTGCAAACCGACCATTGCTCATGAGCACCATCTTCGGAATCCATTGCTCTGATAAGGCCGGCGTGTCGGAGTCTCATGGCTTGTCAATGCTCGCATCCATGAACCATTGGCATGCCGATGATACAGGAACCCTGCACCAGGATCACCTCTTTTTGGGGCATCTCATGTTGCATAACACGCCGGAATCCCTCTCGGAGAAAAATCCCATGGAGGTGAATGGCTGCATGATCACGGCGGATGCAAGGATCGACAACCGGGATGAGATACTGCCTTTGTTGAAAGAATTCAGGCAAGTCGACAACGCGTCTCCCGACAGCCTGTTGATCATATGCCTCTACTTGAAATTCGGACAGGACTGCCTTTCACACCTGATCGGTGATTTCAGTTTCGCCATCTGGGACGCACGCACTCGGGAACTTTTTTGCGCCCGGGATCAAATGGGTGTACGCCCTTTTTTCTACTATTTCCACGACGGGCTTTTTGTATTTGCTTCCGAGAAAAAGGGCATCCTGGCACATCCCCTTGTGGATGCAAGTCCAGATGAGGATTTCATGCTCCGGCTCATGGCGGATCTCCGCCCCGACCCGTCTTCGACATCACATCTTCATATCCGTCAATTACATCCGGGCCATTGTCTGCGGATCCATGAGTCCGGCATCGCATTGCGTCGCTACTGGACACTGGAGCCTCCTCCATTGTTGCGCCTTCATTCCCCGGGGGAATATGAGGAAGCGTTTCGGGAACAGCTCTCCCGCGCCGTTGGATGCAGGATGCGCACTGTTTTTCCCGTTGGCTCAGAATTGAGTGGGGGCCTTGACTCATCCGCAGTGACGGCCTTCGCAGCATCGCTGATAGGTGACAAAGAACGTTTGCACACATTCACCAATGTCGTGCAGCGGGATGCGCAGGGCGTCAAAATGCTCGCGGACGAAGAAGCCTATGCTGATGCGCTCATTCGGCACTGCGGCATCCGGCATGCCGTAAAAGTCTCTCGCAGCGATCGCGGGCATTTCACAGAATCCCTTGACCTCGACATCGCCGTCAACAGCGGGGTTGATATCATCAGCGCTTTCTGGCTGGAACCTTTCAGAAGGGGGATGGCGCAGCGAGGCATCCGGGTGAGCCTCTCCGGATTTTTCGGTGACGAAGTCGTGACCAATCCCGGAAGGAATTATTTCATGGACCTGCCCGCTGAAGGCAGGATCGCGGAGTTCATAAGCGTGTGCCTGCAAAAAGGGAAATACGGACTTCCCTTCAAACAGCTGTTGAAAGCATGCATCCCGACCCATCTGCTGGACCGCTGGCGGAAAGCCCATTACACGCCCCCGGCAAGGCACAGCCTCTTGTCTGACAGGGCGTTGGACCTGCGACTTGAACGATCGGTGCAGGAGTCAGGCGGCGCGGTCACTTCCGGCCACAAGCAGCATCTTCTGAAACTCGCCTCTGGGCTTTATTCTCAACGACGCCTGCAAAGCGAGGCACTCTATGGCATCATGCACAGGATCGAACCGCGCTACCCCCTGGCGGATATCCGGCTACTTGCATTTTTCCTGTCCTTGCCATCCTCAGTCATAGGACACCCGCATACCGAAAGATATCTGTATCGCAAAAGCCTGGGAGGCATAGTGCCTGATGAAATCCTAAGGCGGACGGATAAAGACGTTCCCGCAGGTGTTTTCTACCTCGAAGAAAATAGAAAGATGGCCGGAGATATCAGAAACTGGCTTCAGGACTTAAGAAATGAGCGCCGGGGACGTTTATGGAGTGTGCTGGATTTCGACAAGATCGA
>CAJBPC010000651.1 GCA_903957405.1 uncultured bacterium
ATCCCCTCTCCGGTAATCGTTGCAGACGACAAAAACCTCACCGGCATTATGCCTGGAAGCTTGTATCTGCGGGATCCAGGCGCCCGTGGGCATGCCTGGTATCTTACCCCGGAAGCTTGTCCAGCTTCGTCCTCCGTCGCGTGTGAGCTGCACATTTCCATCGTCGGTTCCGGCCCAAATGACTCCTTTTTCTTTGAAGGACGGAGCAATGGTGAGGATGGTACAGAAGTTCTCCGCACCGGTGATATCGACCGAGATACCTCCATTATTGGTTTGATCGATCTTCAGGCTGTCATTGGTGGTAAGGTCTTGGGAAATTGTCTCCCAGCTCACGCCCTTGTTGGTGCTTTTATGCAGAAACTGGCTCCCAAAATATATGGTTGACCGGTCAAAAGGGTCCTGTGCGATGGCGGCATTCCAGTTGAAGCGGAGTCTGGTCTTCAGATCGGTCGGCGGCGGTTTGATATACCATTGTTCCCCTGTTTTTACATTATATCGTCCGACCGAACCGCCTTGGCTCATGGCATACACCCATTCGGCGTGATCCGGGTCGGGCATGACATCGAAGCCGTCGCCGCCCCAAAGATTCTGCCAGTAGTAGTTTTTGATGCCTCCATCTATCCATGTATAGGCAGGGCCACGCCAGCTTCCATTGTCCTGCATGCCACCCATCACGTTGTAGGGCGTCTCATTGTCGACATTGATATGGTAGAATTGACCGACCGGGAGCTTTTCATCGAACACCCAGTTGTTTCCCCTGTCACGCGTGATGCCGATGCCTCCGTCATTGCCTTCAATGATCAAGTTTCCATCCTTCGGATGGATCCAAAATGCGTGGTGGTCGGGATGAATGCCACTGTAAGGGATGTTCACCTTGAAAGTCTTTCCCGCATCCTCACTCACGGAGATCATTTGATAGATAAGCCAAAGACGGTTTTCGTTCTGGGGATCGCAGGCTATCTCCTGAAAATAGAATGGTCGGTTGCTGACCCATTGTGGATCGCTGTTGACGAGCGTCCAATTGTATCCGCCATCATCACTCATATAGAGACCATTGCGCGTGGCTTCGACCAGGGCATAGACTCTGTTGGGGTTGCTCCGGGAAATGGCAAGACCGATCCGGCCGTAATGGCCATCCGGCAGCCCCTCAGCTTTCCCCAGTTTCTTCCAAGACTTTCCGCCATCGATCGTCATGAAGAGTCCGCTACCGGGACCACCGCTGTGCATACTCCATGGCGTACGCCGGTGCTGCCACATCGCCACGAAAAGCTTATTGGGATTGGAGGGGTCCATCACCATATCAGCCACTCCGGAAGTGTCATTGGTATGTAGAATCCGCTTCCAGCTTTCCCCGCCATCGGTGGTCTTGAAAACACCCCGGTCAGGATGTTCGGCATAAGGATTTCCTATGGCACCGGCATAAACCGTCTCCGGTTTCAGGGGGTCCACGAGTATCCGATGGATATTTCTTGTCTTCTCCAGACCCATCCTCTGCCAAGTCTTTCCGGCATCGAGGGTCTTGTACATCCCCTCACCCAGATTCAGCGAATTTCTTGGATTTCCCTCTCCGGTACCCACCCATACGACAGCCGGGTTGTTTTGCTGGATGGCGATCGATCCGATATTCAAAATGGGTTGTTCATCGAAAACAGGCAGCCAGGAAGCACCGGCATTGGTGGTCTTCCAGACTCCGCCTGACGCCGATCCCAGGTATATGACCCTAGGGTCATCCACCAATGCGTCGATGGCTGTGATCCGTCCACTCATGCCGGCAGGGCCGATGTTACGGGGTTTCCAACTCGAAAATCTGTCGAGACCGACCTTCTGTGCAATGGCAAGAGAAGGAAAAAAAACAGGAATACCGCCTGTGAGTGCAAGTATGATCGTGAAAAAACGTCCAAACTTCATGTTCATCTGATTTAGATTTCGGAATTTAGTGAATATTCAATAGTCAAAAATCAAAATAGAGACATATGCAGAGACTTACAGGAAAATTCATCGCAATGGCATTCAGTATTTTGCTGTCAACAAATGGCATGGCACAAGGCGGCAAGTGGGCAGTTGACAAATCTCACTCCAATGTGAAGTTCACCGTCACCCATATGGCAATATCCGAGGTGGACGGTAGCTTCAGGGTTTTCGACGGGTCGATGGAACACACGAAAGCCGATTTCTCTGATGCGAAGGTCAGCTTCACCATTGATGCTAATTCCGTCAGTACGGATAACGAAGGCCGCGACAAGCATCTGAAGGGAGATGATTTCTTCAACACCGCCCAGTTCCCTGAGATCAAATTTGTGAGTACGTCAATGAAACCCCTCGGAGGCAATAAATACCAGCTATCCGGCAACATGACCGTCAGGGATGTGACCAAACCTGCCGTTTGGGAGGTCACTTATGGTGGTGTGATGAGCACCCAGCGTGGGAAGAAAGCCGGATTCAAGGCGACTACGACTATCAAGCGATTTGATTACAACCTTAAATGGAATCGTGCCATGGAAGCCGGCGGGCTGGTAGTGGCTGACGATGTGGCTGTGGTTCTGAACATTCAGATGAATGAAGTCAAGTAACCGCCAACATTCCATTTACAAGACAAAGCCGGTCAATGATTGACCGGCTTTGTCTTGTAAATGAAACTCGTCAGGATTTTTCTTTTTTGTATGTCTTTTCCGCCTTTTGGGCCTTTTCGAAATCAAGAATGACCCCATTGATGCAATATCGGAGGCCGGTCGGAGGCGGACCATCTTCAAATACATGCCCCAGATGCGCCTCGCAACGGCCGCATTGGACTTCAGTACGGACCATCCCAATCGTACGGTCTTCAATATAAACGATGCTTTTCGCAGTGATGGGCTCATAGAAGCTGGGCCAACCGCAGCCGCTCTCGAATTTTGTGTCACTCCTGAAAAGGGCATTGCCGCAAGCGGCGCAATAATAGGTGCCCTTCTCTTCAAACTTTTCGAACTTACTGG
>CAJBPC010000652.1 GCA_903957405.1 uncultured bacterium
ATGACCACATCGGGGAATTGCTCCTTTGGCAGATTGACGAATAAATTTATGCCCCATACGGTCACAAACAAAATGATCAGATAGACCGCCGTCTTGTTCCGTACCGCCCAATCCGTTATGAAGAAGGTTTTGCCTTTCTTCAATTCATCCGGGGTGAGGATGGTATTCTTTTGATTTGACATGCTTGACTTTTTGTAAAATGGTCTGTGGAATCTTTACGATGCTCAGTTTGTGACGAGGTCTATGAGCTGACCCTCATACAGGCCCTGAAAGCCACGGGTGACAAGATTCTCTCCACCCGTCAGTCCACTCCTGATCTCGATGAGTTCATCATAGAATTCACCGATTGTCACCGACATCTTACGGGCGACCTTTTTACCATTCTCCTCCTTCATCACAAAAACATACTTCCCTTTGTCGTCACTCTGCACCGTCTCTACAGGAACTACCACCGCATTCTTTGACTGATGATCAAGGATTCTTATAACAGCAAGCTGATTTGGTTTTAGTTGTGAGGTGGCCGGCATCTTACTCTCCGCGATGAAACTGCGGGTGTTCATGTTGATCGTCTCGCTGATGAGGGAAACCTGAGAATTGAACTTCTGACCAATGTCTGGCACATCGATCACCACCGGCATGCCCTTCCGGATTTTTGAAATATAATTCTCAGGCACGTCCACGACAGCTTTCAGCGCACTGGGATTCACAATGGTGATGCCCGCCATTGGAGATCCGGTGAACGTCTCACCCACACGAATGTTGACATTCTCTATGATGCCAGATACCTCCGCATATACATTGGATGTACCTGCCTGCTCTCTGACAACCGAAATCTGCTTCTCCAGGCTTTCAACATTGTTCCGGGCGGAGAGGAACTGCACTTCTGTGCCGATGCCCTCATCCCATAAGTTTTTCTGCCGTGCATAGATATCTTTGGCAAATGCCAGCTGCGACTCAAGTTGCTTGATATTCTGTCGAATCACCGCATCCTCCAGCTTTAACACGAGCTGTCCCTTTTTGACGTAATCCCCCTGTTTCACATATACCGCCCGCACCTGTCCGCCCATTCCACGCGGAGAGACATAATACATGTTTTCCGTGGTCAGCTTTCCCTGCAAGTCGATGTAATGGGCGAAGTCCTGCTTCACCAATTCAGTCACCCCTACGAGTTTTACCTTTTCCGCTGCAACGGATGGATCTTCCTTTGAGATCTCGCCTTCAAGCTTCACAATTTTTTCAGAGATATCGGATTGTTGCTTTTTCAAAGCCTCTAATGCAATTTTCTTATCCGTGAGTCCGGCCGCCTTGTCTTTCCTGCTCTCGCCACAGGATACCAGGAATATCATGGCGATGAACACTGCTAATGGTCTCATATATGTTTATTTTGTTTGTATTGTTAGAAATGTATGTTTGATTTCAGAGTTTACCAAGGGAGCGGTAATATCCGATCTTGGCATTGACGGCATCGTATAAGGCCTGGAAATAATTTCCCTGGGATATTTGGAATTCCTGATCAGCCTGCAGGATCTCAAAGCTGGAGCCCAGACCCTGCTCATATTTTTTCTTGGTCGTATTGAAGACACGCTCGGCCAGTTTCATGTTCCTTTCCTGTGCATCAAGCGTGGCGAGGGAATTCTTAAGGATATTGATGGCAGCTTCCCGCTGGAAGTCTATCACCCTCTCCAGATTATCTTTGCTGTGCTGCGTTTTTTCCAACCTTAGCTTTGCCTGCCTCACACGCGATTGCTTCTGCAATCCGTCGAAAATGGGCACATTCACACTCAGACCGGCTACGCTGGTCTTGAACCACGGAAGCTCAGTATTGAAGAAGTTGAATTCCTGACGCAGGGCATTTCTGCTGTAATTCCAGTATGCCGCTACGGTCGGCAGGTATGCAAGCTTATAGCGCTTGATATCCAATTGTTGAAGCTCGGTGGCGGTATTGATCAATTGAATCTCGCTTCGGTCCTCGTACCGGAAATCAGATCCGTCAAGCAACGCCTCTTTCACAACATCCGTGGAAAGACTATCAGTCAGATTGAGTGTATCCTTCTGCGACAGGCCCATCACAAATTTGAGTGAAGCGTACCCTATGTAAATCAGATTGTCGAGCTGGGTTTTTGTGGTCTGAAGATTGTTCAGACTCACCTGCGTCTTGTCAATATCCAATTTTTCAGCAAACCCGTTCTTATACAGTTTTTCCTGGTCGGATTGCAGTTTCTTGAATCTGTTCAGGCTCTCATCAAGAAAGACTTTTCTTTTTTCTGCAATCAAAACTCCATAGTAGGCGCGTAGGACACTGCTCTTTACACTATCCTCCATCACCTTGACATTCATGTCCGCCAGCTTTAAAGCAGCAGATCTAGCCTGGAGACCGACAAACACATCGGGCTGAAACAATAACTGTTGAAATGAAATACCGGCGGAAGACTGCCAGGGCACACCGAACTGCGCCGGAAAAAAAACAGGTGGACCAACCGGCCGTTGGATAGGATTGCCATTGCCGTCCTTGACGCCTTCTTCCTGTAAAACATTGTAGACCTGAGGGGAGACAAAATCAGGCAGAAGGGTTACCGGAATACTGAAGAATTTCTGCATACTGTAAGATCCCGAGACCTGAGGAAGGGCCTGACCTGTGATTTCCTTGTTCTGCGCTTCCTGGAGCTGCCTGTCGATTTTTAGATTCTTCAGTTCTGTCACGTGTTTCAGTGCAAAATCCGCGGCCTCCTTTGCCGTGAACGAATACTGCTTTTGCGCACCGGCGGCAAAAGAAAAATAAAGGAAAAACAACGATAAAATAGATAATCTGGACATCATATGTAGGTTGCTCATGTGTGCTTTATTGTCCCTTTTTTTTGTACTCAGTGATAAGCTCATGACCTTTAATGGTCGATAGCCCAAACAAGAAATTTTCCTGCGCCTCTTGGGAAACATCCGCAAGATTGA
This sequence comes from uncultured bacterium, assembly GCA_903957405.1. Taxonomy (GTDB): domain Bacteria; phylum Bacteroidota; class Bacteroidia; order Chitinophagales; family Chitinophagaceae; genus Pollutibacter. Next base: position 2,947 of record CAJBPC010000652.1, read on the forward strand.
ACTGCCGAGGTGGAAAAAGCTCCACATCGAACAACACCATCATCGACTCGATCCTAAACCTCGACATGATTTCGACATTCAGATCTTGCCGGTAAAGCCCCTCCCGCTTTCCCCTCTCCATATTTTCTTTCATTATGTGCTGCAGAAATCGATACTTGTGGTCCTTTATCAACCCATATGCCTTATGATGAAACTTCATCAGATCATGCAAAACGACGGGATTTAAATTGCGGAATTGCCCCTCAATCATGCCAATCGAAAGGAATATCTCTTCCACCGCATTTTCTGCCCTATTGCACAACTCATTGATCTGAAGTTCAGATTCCCGAAGGAATTTATCAATGACAGACTCTACCAACTCATCCTTATCTACAAAACAGGAATAAATGGTCTTCTTGGATATGCCAAGAGCACTGGCAATGTCATCCATGGAGACTGAGCGTATGCCACATCTCATGAATATCTCCGTCGCTTTCTCCTGTATTCTGTCTTTAATTTCCATATTGAGGGTGCAAAACTACGGAAACTTTCATCGAAACATAAGTTTCCATAGAATAAAACGCCGATAGCTCTAAAAGGTTGTCCAGATTATGGGAAGATTCTACAACCCGGGAATCGTACACTTGAAAAAGATGGAGCGATCAGTCCTGCAGGCTTGCAGAGAGTGCATACAAGGGCCGCACAATCCCCCTCGCAGCTTCAATAAGGGGATCCAACCTGCCAAGTCCAAGGGTGGTGCGCAATGTTTTTATCCGGCTGAGTTCATGATTGAGGATGTCTGTCTGCTTGTTCAGCCGGTCTGCGATGAGCTGCATCTGGATGCTATGATCCACCTGATCTTGCTCGCCGGAAGGCTTTGCCGGCAGCGTGCTGAGAAATGCGTCAACCCATCTGTGGATCTCGACCTCCTGCAACCTGCTTTCACTGGTGCAGATTAGGTCTGGCATGAGGCTTTGTGGAGTTATGGCTTGCAAAGCATCGACAGCCTGATCTATGATTAGGGAAAGTTCTTTCATGCCGTTGCGTTTTTGGAATTCAATACAAATATCGGAACAAAGACTTATGAATGTGTTTAGGTGTAATTTTGCATGATGAAACGAATCGTTCTACTACCTCTTGCAGCGATGCTGATGATGGCTTCTACGGAGCTCTCCGCACAATGCTCGATATGCACGAAAACCGCTCAACAACTTGGACATAAGCCGGCAAAGGCTTTGAATACGGGTATCATTTATCTGATGGCGGCACCACTTGCCATCATCGGATTCGTGGGTTTCCGGTGGTGGAAAAACAACGGACAGGACTGATTGACCGCTTTCAGGGCTTCATGTAATCCAAGAACCACTGGAATTGGCTGGAAGATGATTTGGCGGTATCGTCTCTGGCTGAGTCATGGCGTCAATGGCCGATATCCTGCTGCACTGATTGAAAAAATCAAACAACCTCCCATTTGATATTCTCTCTTTGGGCGATCAAACTTACTGCTCCAAATAGCGTTCAGCATCGCATCGCGATTTTTCGATGGGTTGCTCCCTTAAGGCCGGTTCACATTTCCAGAGGGTCATTTTTCAATCCAGGCATCACTTTCCCGCAATAGACCGATCAGCTCTTCCACCGCAATATCGCTGTCCACATTTCGCTTTACGATCTCCTTTCCCTTATACAGGGTTATTTTACCGGGACCACTCCCCACATAGCCGAAGTCTGCATCAGCCATCTCTCCGGGTCCGTTCACGATACAGCCCATTATGGCGATCTTGACACCTTTAAGGTGATTTGTAACCGCCCGAATCTTCGCCGTGGTCTCCTGGAGATCGAAAAGTGTACGGCCACAGCTCGGACAGGAAATGTATTCTGTCTTGGAAATACGCGTCCTTGTAGCCTGCAGAATGCTGAATGCCGTATTGTTGGCAAATTGATAGAGATCCTTTACCGGTAAATAAGTACGTCCCTTGACCTGCGGGTTCTCCAAAACGGATGACCCGCTGAAGCGAAGGCAGATGCCATCTCCCATTCCTTCGAGCAACAAAGCACCTGTCTCGGTAGCAAAATGTATGAGGTGTTCATCCGGGGTCTGTCTGTCGCTATCCGTCACAAGAATTACGGGATTAGACACTCCATACTCGGCAAGCATCACAAACATTCTCCGCACGCTCTGAACGGCGTTTTCATTCTTGGTGGAAAGACACATAACCACAGTCCTGTCATCCGATAACGTTCGGATTGTTTCCGAATCGAGCGCAACCTCTTCACTGTATGCATCCAGCATGACAAAATTGATCCGCTCACTTTTTCGTTCTGCGGAAAGAAATTCATCGCATTGAAAGATGGGAAACTGTGATGCGTTCTCCGGATTCCAGTGTGCTGCGTGCACGATATTTTTCAAGGTTCCTGGCAGGGCGAATCCAACAGGATGGTCACCGGTGAAGATGAAATCAGCAGCGGCGTCACTAATGGACCATTTGTCGGTTTCCTTGTCGTAGATATAACCGATGCTCTGCATCTGTGATGGATCAAACTCGCTAATCTGGTGCATATCCGCCACAACTACTGGCACCTGCCCTCCTCCTATATTCTCCACAGAGGAAGTCTTTCTACGGACGTATTCGAAAGGAGAATATGTAAGTTTGGCGATCTCCGGAATCTCTTCCTTTCGCCGGACGGAATTATAACGCCTGACGATATCGTTACAGACAGGGATCTCGAATTCCGGATCTTCCGTCAGGGATACCCTTATGGTGTCCCCTATGCCATCCTCCAGCAGCGTGCCGATACCGATGGCCGACTTGATTCGACCATCCTCTCCGTCTCCGGCCTCCGTGACACCTAAATGGAGCGGATAACACACTCCGAACTCCAGGTCCATGGCCTGCACCAACAAACGATAGGCTTGCACCATCACCAGCGGATTGCTCGACTTCATGCTGAGTACGATGTTGTGATAGGATTCCCCCCTTGCGATGCGCAGAAACTCCATGGCACTCTCCACCATTCCCATGGGAGAATCCCCATAGCGGCTCATGATTCGGTCACTCAGAGATCCGTGATTGGTGCCTATGCGCATCGCTGTGCCGTATTCGCGACAGATCCTTACCAATGGACTGAAACGCTCACGGATGCGATCGATCTCCTCAAGATATTCAGCATCGGTATAGTCGATGAATTCGAATTTTTTCTTATCGACATAGTTGCCTGGATTGACCCGTACCTTTTCCACGATCCGGGCAGCAATCTCGGCAGCATTCGGGGTAAAATGAATATCCGCAATAAGCGGAACCTGATACCCTCGGCTCCGAAGCGCATCCTTTATCGCCTGAAGATTCTCCGCTTCTTTCTTCGAGGGAGCGGTGATGCGGACCAACTCGGCTCCTGCTTCGATGCAACGGATCGTCTGCGCAACGGTCCCCTCGGTATCCATAGTGTCGGTGGTGGTCATGGTCTGCACCCGGATGGGATGACCATTCCCGAGTAGCAGTCCTCCGATGTTGACTTCTAAAGTCTGAAGGCGTTTGTAGTTGGTGAGGGATTCGCAGTAAAGTTGCATCCTGTGGAAATTGAAATGCAAAGGTACAGGCCGTTTATCAGATTTCGAATGAAGGCCTCACACCAGACCGCAAAGAGTTCATGAAGTATCACTAAAAGCCTACCAATCCTTCTCCTGCCTGACGGGGGAAGGCGCTTTGGATTGTTGAATTTTCTGCTGCAATTTCCTTTCCTGCTCCCGCAACGCCTGAAGAAGTTGCTGTACCTGCTGCTGCTTCATGTTTGACTTTGCCGGCTGGCTTTCCTGCTCCTTTTTTTTATTTTCCCGTTCCTCTTCCTGCTTTTTTTTCTGCTGTTGCTCACGCAATGCACGAATAAGATTTTCACGGGCTAGGCCATCCGAGGGATTGGATCGCAACGCCTCCTTGTAAGCGTCGATGCTCTCCCTGAGTTTACCCTGGCGTGTCAGCGAAACACCCTTGTTATACCATGCATCCGCTTTGAGATTGGTCGACTTAGCGTTGGCTAAAGCGATACCGAACATCCTTTCAGCGTCCGCCTGGTTTCCCGCCCGGAACCAAGCCGTACCGAGATTGTACGCTGCAACCTCGTCAGAAGGTGATGAAGCCAACGCTTTCTCATAAGCATCAGCAGCTTTGATGAATTGTCCTGCACGATAGGCTTCATTTCCTTTGAAGATATTTTCCCTGGCAGATTGTGCCTTTAGTACGGCACCCATGAGAAACAATATTGCGATAAAACATGTTTTTTTCATGCAGCTCCTGTTTTTCGCTCACCAAGGAAAAATTCAATGATCACCAACAGCAAAGCGACTGCGACAAACCACTGGAAGTAGTGGGTGTATGTAGCCGTTGACATTGACGTCATCGGCCTTTTGTCAAGCATCTCTATCTCCTGCAACAGCCGGTCAACCACCTGATCGGTCTTCTCAAGCCTTTGATATGTTCCTAAAGCTGCCATGGCAAGGCCCTCTAACATCTCTTCATTCAACCTGGAGACAACCACACGGCCCTCCGCATCCAGTTGCTGAAGCTGTGATGCCGGATCGGTGATGGTGGCGCCTGCTTGCGTACCGACGCCGACCACATGCAACGAAATACCACTCCCGGATAGTTTTTTGGCTTCATCCATCGCGGCCTTGTCATGATCCTCTCCATCGGTGACAAGTATGATCGCCCGGTACTTCTTATCGGTCTTCGGAAATGCATCAGCACTGATCCGTAATGCCTCGCTGATCACCGTGCCCTGCGCCGGCACTGACTCAGGCCCAGATGTGGAGACATACATCCTCGCCGTCAAATGGTCCGTGGTAAGAGGCATCTGGAGATAGGCACGGCCGGCAAAAATCACCAGACCTACCCGGTTGTCTCCAAG
>CAJBPC010000653.1 GCA_903957405.1 uncultured bacterium
AGGGCGTATTCGAGACGTACAAGGTGGACGACATCTCTTCCGAGATGTCCTTCCTGGAGATGATCGACGTACTCAACGAAAAGCTTATCCGTGACGGTAAGGATCCCATCACATTCGACCATGACTGTCGCGAAGGCATCTGCGGTTCGTGCTCCATGGTCATTGACGGTAGACCGCACGGTCCCTGGAATGGAACCACCACCTGTCAGTTGCATATGAGGGCTTTTAAGGACGGTGATTCCATCACCCTGGAGCCGTTCCGCGCCAATTCTTTTCCAGTGATCAAAGACCTCATGGTCGATCGCCATGCATTCGACAGGATCATACAAGCCGGCGGTTACGTGTCTGTCAACACCGGTAACGCTGTTGATGGCAATGCCATCCCGATCGAGAAGGATCATGCGGATGATGCATTCGCAGCGGCATCCTGCATTGGCTGCGGCGCCTGTGTTGCGGCCTGCAAGAACTCTTCCGCCATGCTGTTTTTGTCTGCCAAGGTCTCCCACCTTGCCTTGCTGCCACAGGGTGCGCCTGAAAAATCGCAGCGGGTGATCGCAATGGTCGATCAGATGGACAAGGAAGGATTCGGGAGCTGTACGAATACCTATGCCTGCGAGGCGGAATGCCCGAAGGGTATCTCCGTCCTGAACATCGCCAGACTCAACCGGGAATATCTTTCAGCTTCACTGAGCGGGGACTGATCCGAAAAAAACATATCTGCACGACGCCTTCCAATCGCGGAAGGCGTTTTTTCTGCATACCCTTTTTTAAAATTCCGCCATAAAAAGATTTCACCCCCGCCGAACCGGCGGAAGGATCTCGCCGTCCGGCGCCAGCCTGCAGGGGAGTAGGCCGTGGCCATGCCGCTGTAGGGAGTTGCGGCATACATGAGGGAAATCGCTGGTGCTCTCTTATGAGTTATCTTGCCTGTGTGGATGACGGAGATGGATAGTTTTCCTGCATTTTTTTGATTTTATATTTAACTTACCTCCATATTCAAATGCTGTAACTTACCTCCTAAATTGGGTTGAAAACATGTTTTGCTTCAGCATCAGATCGGTCATTTTATATGTATTTTTCCTTGCAGCAATCGTCATGTCAAACCCGTCATTTGCTCAGGGGGCTGTGGATTCCCTGTTAGGCGCCCTCAAGTCAGCTGCTTCAGATTCCGCCAAGATTGACTTGTCCATCAAGATATCCAATGAATATAAGGCGTCAAACCATAGCCTTTCCCTTTCCTATGCACAAAAGGCGGCAGCCCTGGCGGAAGAGGGCGGGTCCTTAAAGCACCAGATTTACGCACTGAACAATGCCGGGGTGACCTGCTTCTATCTGTCATTGTATGACCAGGCGGTTTCATATATGAACAGGTCTGCGGCATTGGCATTGGAGCATGGGGAGAAGGAAAGTGTCGGAAATGCGTATTTCAATCTCGGGAACGTACGCATCATGCTCAAGGACTATGACAAGGCTGGTGAGATGTACCGGAAAGCCCTGGCTATTTTGGAGGAATGCTATAAGGAGAATAACAAGCCATTGCCTCCGATCCTGCGCAGCGCTTTCAAAAACAATATCGGTCATGTGCATTTACAAAAAAAAGAATACAAGGAAGCGGAGCGTAATTTCATGGAATCCATGGCCATTGCCAGGAAAGACACGCTTACAGACCAACTCACAAAGACCCTGAGCGGCATAGCGGACCTTAGAAACACGCAGAAGGACTATGATGGTGCGATATTGTTGCTGAATGAATCCTTAGCCCTCAGCAAACAATTGGGCAATAACATCGGAGAAAGCGCGGCATTGCTGTTGTTGGGCAATTCATATCTGGCGAAGGGCGAGTCGGGCAAGGCCCTTGACCATTACCGGTCAGGGTACGATATCGCCATAAGGGTGGATGCATTGTCGATAAAGACATACACATCCGAAGGGATTTTCAAAGCATACAAGGAATTGGGTCAGTCCGATTCGGCGCTCAAATACCTGGGTCTGTTCAATGAGTACACCTCCTTGTCGAACGCCATCGAAGCAAAGGAAGAAATGACGAAGCAGGAGTTGATGGAGGAGTTTCGTATCCGTGAGGCTGCGATACAAAAACAGAACCGCAGTGGCCGCATGGTCTATCTATACATTGCAATTGTGCTGTTTGCGGTTGCGCTGGCTTTGTTTTTCTTCAGTCGCGCTTCTCGCAAAAAATACAAGCAGGCGGTGCTGGCCAGGATGGAACTGGAATTGCATGCAGAGAAGCAAAAGCTTCAGCAGGACCTGATGCGCAGCGAACTGGAGTTGAAGGACAAGCAATTGGCCACACAACTCATGTATGCCATTAAGAAGAATGAGATGATCGGGGGGCTTGTGCATAAGCTCAGGGAAGATTCCGGACAGCTCCGGCAGGAAAATCCCGAACTGGTTCGCAGGCTGATCAATGATCTCTCCCAGACAGGAAATGATAATGTCTGGGAAGATTTCGAGATGCGATTCCAGCATGTGCACACCGGATTTTATGACAGACTCCTGAAGATCTGCCCGGATCTGACCGTCAACGAGCGCAGGATATGTGCCTTCCTGCGATTGGATATGACCACCAAAGAAATCTCAGGAATCACCGGCCAGTCCGTTAAGGCCATATCTCAGGCGAGGATACGCCTTCGGAACAAACTGCAACTCACCCATTCCGAAACCGAATTATTCGATTACCTCTCCGGCATCTGAACCCGC
>CAJBPC010000654.1 GCA_903957405.1 uncultured bacterium
GAATGGCACCAGATTGCCGAATTTGTCCTCCATGATGATTCGTATGTCCGGGAGGGGATGTCCGAGATTGGACACAGATGGTTCGTTCAGGATCTCGTCCAGTCCGATCTCATGGTAGGTTACATGGACTGTTGTCTCAGTCGGACCATACATGTTGATCAGTTTCACCTGTGGAAATGCCGTTCCCCAGTCCTTCAACTTTCCCGGTATGATTTTTTCGCCACCGAAAATGATGTAGCGCAGATGCTCTGAAAGATTGAGTGCATCATTCTGTTTGAGAACAAAGGATGAGAACTGATAAAACACCTGTGGTGTCTGACCCAGTACGGTGATCTTTTGATCCTTGATCAAAGCATAGAATGTACTGATATCCCGGACCTCGGAAGCCGAGGGTACAACCAGGGTCGATCCATACAGAAGTGCACCATAGATCTCAAGAACCGAGAAGTCGAAATGATACCCATGAGACTGCATCCAAACCTCCCGAGCATGGAAAGGGAACGAGTGATCCTCATTGAAGAACAGCCGTGTCATGTTACGTTGCGAAACAACACATCCCTTGGGCTGTCCCGTGGAACCTGACGTATAAATGATGTATGCCGGATCATCCAGTTCAACAAACCCGTCCGGTATGGAAGCAGGGGGGGGGGGTGAAACCGTCGTACTGTCGTACCAGTTTGATACTGACGGTTCTTTGGGAACCGATTTGTCGATAGTGAACAATACATCGAACCTGAACCTTGTCAGCTCATTTTCAATAGAACCTGTCTTTCGACTTGGCTCCGATGATGTTTTAAAGGGGAAATGCCGTTCAAGGTCCTCGAAGAAGGATCTAGTGAGGAAGAGTTCTTGTGACCAGTCCAGTTTCACTTTGTCCTTAGGGTTCATCCTGGCGTGATTCTTCAGATCTTCGATGAGTTCTTCCTTCAGGTCGAGGTCCTGCAGATCACCGAACAGGATGGTTGCTTTCTCACTTAAAAAAGGAAGCATATCAAGGACTACGTTTCTGAAGTAATGATAGCCACTGAAGCATTGTATCACGCTGTTGAATATCACCACATCGTATTCGCCTTCAAGGTGTCCGACCACATCGTGCGCGGCGGCATGTACCAATTTCACATTGCCGATCTTTTTCTGCGACACATGCTTTGCGGCTACCTCAAGAATTTCGCTTGACAGATCGGTGCCTGTGTAAGAGTGTACTTTGGGGGCGATCATAGCCATGGTCAATCCGGATGCGCAACCTATTTCAAGCACTCTGCTGGAAGGATCCAGGATATGTTCCAGCTTGTTGAAGGCATTGCCCGCATACTCATCCATCTCCGCCCTGGAAATGGGTAATCCGTTGTAGCTGGAAAACCATGCGCCGGCTGTTATCTCATCATTTGATGATGTACCTACAAAGTCCCATAATTCTTCAGACATGATATCCCTGGGCTTTTCGATCTCCGCCAGGATATTATCACTGTCCAGACAGATGACATGCTGTAATCTGCTGCATTCCCAGTACAGCTGTCCCGCTTCTCTCAGAAAGTCCTTTGAAAACAGGAGGACCTCTATCTGGGCATCCTCGACAATAAACTTCTGCCTGTTGTATGGCAAAGTGGGAGATATCGGTACATAACATTGACCTGCTGAAAGGCAGGAAATCATGGAACCAATGGCATCTGTACCTTCGTACATCAGCAGGCCAACCCTGGTCTTTATACCTCCTGTCAGCTTGTACAGTAATGCAGACAGTTGTTCGACCCTGTCGTTCAGCTCGCCAAATGTCGTGCGCCGGACACTTGTATGTATGGCCGTCTTCCCCGGATTTTTTGCAACTGCCTCCCTGAAGAGTTGGGGTATGCTTTTCTCTGGATAACGGTCATCGATGGAGATCAGATGGCTGTGCGCCTTCTGTTCCTCCCGGGTAATGAATTGGACTTTATGGATGCCCGTACGGGGTTGATTGACACATGCCAGTAAGATATTCTCTACATGTTCGATTTCTCTGCGAATGGTGGATTCAAGGAACAGGTCCGTATTGTACTCCACGGCCACATGCATTCCATGGCTTGTTTCTGTGAACGAGAAGGTCTGGTCATACTGGCTGGTCTTCCATTCGGTCTTGAAAGCCACCGTTTCAAGACCATCGAATCCGGCTTTGCCATCACTATTTGCACCCGTATTCATGAATTGTACCACCACGTCAAAAAGGGGTGAATGATCCATCCTTTTTTCCGGGTCAAGCCGGGCGATCAATTCATCGAAGGGGTAGTCCTCATGTTCCAGTGCAGCAATGGTTGTGTTCTTCACCTTCTCCAGCAGTGACAGAAAGGTTTCCTGCTCATCGAATTGTGTTCTCAGAGCGAGTGTATTGACGAAGAACCCAATTTGATCTTCAAGACCCGGCTGATACCTTCCGGCGGAAGGAGTACCTATGGTTATGTCAGTCTTTCCTGTGTAACGGTAGAAGAGGAGCTTGAAAGCAGTCAGGGTCACCATGAATACGCTGACATCATTACTGTCGGCAAAGGACCTTATGTTTGAATAGACTTCCTGCCCGATGGTATGGGCAAGAAGTGCTCCATTGGATGTTTTGACCTTGGATCTTGCCTTGTCGTAAGGCAACTCCAGCGGTTCTGGTATGTCCTTGAACCGATCCGACCAGTAATCAGCATTCGCACGATATTGAGCACTGTCGATCCGGCCGTTTTGCCATTTTGCAAAATCCTTGTACTGAAATGGAAGTTCAGCCAAAGACATTTTACCGGACTTTACCCCTTGGTTATAAAGTGTGACCAGATCCCGGGCAATAACCTCCATGGACCACCCATCGGAAATGATATGGTGCTTGACCAAAGCGATCACGTGAGCATCCTTCGCAGTCCGTATCACCTCAACCCTCACCAGGGGCCAGAAAGAGAGATCGAATGGTTCGTCCAGCGCCTCCTGGACCACCCTGGTCGCTTCCTCTTCCGGGTTTTCTTGTTGGGAAAATTCGCGGACAGTCAGTACATCCTGTACATCGGTGAACCTGTTGACCTTTTGATGGATGTCATCTTCCTTGTACGTAAAAGAGGTTCTTAAGATCTCGTGCCGTGCAAACAGATAAACCAATGCCTTTTCAAACGACTCCAACTGGAATTGACCCCGAAGCTGGAAGACCCGTTTAACATTGTATGTCCTGCTGCCCCCCTCCAGTTCATTCAGCAACCAAAGCCTTCTTTGATTTTGGGAAACGGGATACAGAACGCCTTCTTCCGTCCTGACGGCCTGGATGGCATTTTGAACAACCTGCCTTTCTTCTTTGCAGATCCCTGCGAGGAAGGACAGTGTCGGATCCTTGTAAAACGCATTGATATTGATTTTCACCTGGAACGCCTGCTGCAATTTTGCGATCAGGACCATGATCATCAATGAATTGCCCCCTGCCTCGAAAAATGTGGCTTTCGGATTCATTGAGCTGACGTCTTTCTTGAGAACTCCGCACCAGATCCGTAAAAGCTTTGGATCCATATCGATTTCAACAGTATTCTCCGCATCTGGAGTGGTACTGAGGTCGACTGTCAGGCGAGACTGGTCGACTTTGCCGTTTGCAGTCAACGGCATCCTGTCCACGATCACGATCCGGTTTGGGATATGACCGGCAGGCAATTGGTCGATCAGGTACTTTTTGATCCCATCCACATCGAGGCCATCTCCTTGTGCAAA
>CAJBPC010000655.1 GCA_903957405.1 uncultured bacterium
ATATATGCTGCATTATCAGCGATATTCCACGTTCTGGAATGACCATCGAAGGAATGCGCCGAGGGGCCGAACCCGAAATAATGCGCTCCATTCCAGTAGGAGGTATTGTGCCGGCTATGCATGCCCGGCAGTGCGAAGCTTGAGATTTCGTAATGATCGTATCCAGACTGCTCCATGATGCCCATCAGCAGCAGGTATTGTTCTGCCTGCAAGTCGGCGTCGGGCGCTTCTTTTTTCTGCTGACGGATCATAGTACTCAAGGCCGTCTTTGATTCCACGGTCAAGGCATAACAGGATAGGTGCGGTACGGAAAGTGCCAAGGCTTTTTCGATGTTTGCCTGCCAGCTTGCATTGTCGAGTCCCGGTGTGCCGAAAATCAGATCGATCGAAATGTTGCCGATGCCCGCATCCTGAGCTGAACGCACACAGTCCAACGCCTGCATGGCAGTGTGCGATCGGTTCATCCATCGCAGATCCTCATCCCGGAATGACTGGATACCGATGCTCAGCCGGTTGATGCCTTTGCTTTTCCAATCAAGGACTTTTCCCTTTGACACGTCATCAGGGTTCGCCTCCAGGCTCCATTCCGCTTCAGGGGAGATATCACAGGAATCTTTTAAGAGGGATATGATATTTCCCAGTTCTTCCGTTTCCAGCAGGGAAGGAGTCCCTCCACCAAAGTAAACGGTATCGATGATTGCATCCTTTTTCCCCTCAGTGAGAACAATCTCTTTCATGATGGCACGAATGAGTGGGTCTTTCAGCTTCAGGGAGGTGGAGAAGTGGAAATTGCAGTAATGGCAGGCTTTCCTGCAAAATGGTATGTGGATGTAAATGCCTGCCAATGTTTGATGCTATTGACTCAACAAATGTAGTTTTGTCGACATGATGGGGTTCAAGCTTATCTTTCTTCTTACGGCTGTCTGCTTTACCGGACAGCCGGCATATGCACAGGAAAGATACGCCCTCAAATGTCTCTTCACGGACAAAGATACGACGACACAAAGGCAATCTCTTGAACTGTTGACCGATTTCCGCAGTCGGTCAGCTTGTGTATCATACATTGAAGGTCTTGCCAGTTCTTTACGATCCAAAGGTTATCTGGCGGCATCCATTGACAGCGTAGCCTTCGACAGCACGGGTGCAAGGCTTTGGCTATTTCTCGGCGAAGCATACCAATGGACTTCAATCGAATTGCCGCTGTCAGAAGCCGGGTTGTTGGCATCTGCAGGTTGGGAGTATTTCCCTGACAGTGGCGATGTGGTAGACTTTCATCGGCTCGAAGCTTCCAAGGAGAAGTTGATCAGTTTTTTGGGGAACAACGGTTATCCGTTTGCATCTATAAGTCTTGACAGCATACGTTTGGATGGTTCCCGCCTAAGTTCCAGGATATTGCTGGAGAGAGGCCCTTTATATAGGATTGACAGCATCCTTCCGGTGGGGGATGTGAAGATCAGCAGGAATTTTCTTTATCGTTATTTGGATATTCCGGCTGGCAGCATCTATCGAAAGGTTCACCTCAATCAGATCAGTCGAAAACTCTTGGAACTTCCATTCCTCAAGGAAACCAGGCCATGGGATATGACAATGCTTGGCACCGGCTCGACCGTCAACCTATACCTGGAGGAAAAAAAAAGCAGCCAGATGAATCTGTTGGTCGGTTTTCTACCGGATAACACTCAGGTGGGGGGAAAACTCCTGCTGACAGGGGAGGCTAATCTGAATTTGCGCAACGCTTTCGGTACCGGAGAAACCATCGCCGCCAATTGGCAGCAGATTCAAGTACAATCGCCACGTTTAAACCTAGCATATAACCAGCCTTATGTCTTCCACAGTGCTTTTGGCTTGGACACATATTTCGATTTCTTGCGAAAAGACAGCTCCTTCCTGAACCTCAGTGCCCGCCTGGGCTTGCAGTATCTTGTCACAGCCCGTCAGACAGGCAAACTGTTTTTCCAACAACAGTCCACAAACCTGTTGACGGTGGATACGGCACTGATAAAGTCCACGAAGCGTCTGCCTGTTTATCTGGATGTCACCAATTCCCAACTCGGAGTGGATTACCAATTCATCGGTACGGATTATAGAAACAATCCCCGAAAAGGGATGGAAGCATCGCTGACCCTCAGCGGCGGAGTACGCCGCATTCGTGAGAATGGCGCCATCACGGGATTAAAGGAGGATGCATCCGGTAAACCTTTTGATTTTTCATCGTTGTACGACACAATTGATCAAAAGCAATATCTGATCCGTGTAAAGGCATCTTTAACCCGCTATTTCATGACTTCCCGCCAGTCGACCCTCAAGTTTTCCTTGCAGGGTGGCAGTATTTTCTCCAGGGATCTGTTCCGAAACGAACTATTTCAGATAGGCGGGTATCGGCTTCTACGCGGATTCGACGAAGAGAGTATTTTTGCCAAGGCTTATGGGGTGGGCACCCTTGAATACCGATACCTGATTGGACTCAATTCTTTCCTTTTTGCATTTACCGATATCGGCTTTGCTGGAGTGTCGGATCATACCGATCAGCACAACCATCGGTATTTAGGCGCAGGAATGGGATTATCCTTCGAGACCAGGGCGGGACTATTCAACCTTGCCTATGCTGCCGGAAAAAGAGACGATTTGCCACTAGATCTGAGACAATCCAAGATACATTTCGGACTTGTCAGCTTTTTTTAGAGATGGAATCACCTTTGATGTCAACAACAGGTATTTTTGCAGCGAATGATCATTAACGGGACCAGACTCCTTCAATTCATCTTTTTCATTTTCCTGACAGCAGGCCTTCATGCGCAGGGCCTTCAGGATATGTTGAAGGGCGACAGTACCGTTCAGGGTTATTCTGCCGATAGCACCCGGAAAGCCAAATCTACGGATACCGTCAAAGTGGATGCGACGCTGTTGGAAAAATTTCCGATTTCGGAAGAAGGTACAAGTCTGTATGGCAGTACGGTTCGATCATACATCGATTCACACCCATATTACAAAGCATCGGCCCCCGCCCGAAAAATGGAAAACGGCCGGCGACAAGTCCCCCGATCCGACTGGATATTTTATCTTTTTACCGTTAGCCTCGGCTTTTTCGGGATTATCAGAATGTCATTCACTCGCTATATGGATGACTTATTCAAAGTATTTTTCAATAGGGTACTCCGTCAAAATCAGCTCCGGGAGCAGTTGGCACAGAACTCCATTCCATCCTTATTGATGAATATTTTTTCCATCCTGAGCGGTGGAACCTTCCTGTATTTTCTAGATCTCGCAGGCGTCAGAAGTCATAATGAGGAATCATGGAGAACACTTGCCCTCTACGTGTTAGGTTTATTCGTGCTTTACGTTGGCAAGTATCTCTTAATTAGATTTGCAGGTTGGCTGACAGGTAAAAAAGAAGTCGCTGCCGGATACATTTTTATTGTCTTTATGATCAACAAAATGGCTGGAATTTTCCTTATCCCCATGTCCATCATGCTCGCATTTTCCACATCCTCCAATCGACAACCATTTTTCATCATCAGTATGATTCTCTTGGGGATCTTGATCATATTTCGGTCTACAAAGGCCTTCGGATATCTTCGTAAGGAACTTAAAATCAATGTATTGCATTTTGTTTTTTATGTTTTATCTTGTGAAGTATTACCCATTTTGGTGCTGGAGAAGGCTTTACGCGGCCTTATTTTATAAAATGTTCTAATTTTGCACAACGCCACAATTACATGGGAAAAAACGGGAATAGCAGTTCTGCCTCAGTTGGGAAAGGTGTGAAGAAGATTCTGATCACACAACCGAGACCGGAATCCGATAAGTCACCCTATTTCGAACTTGCTCGACGATTCAGGTTGGAATTGGAGTTCCATCCATTCATCAAGCTTGATCCAATTCCATGTAAGGAGTTCCGGAAGCAGAAGATTGAGATCGTTAATTACTCTGCTGTAATTTTCACAAGTCGCAACGCGATCGACCATTTCTTCCGAGTGTGTGAAGAGATGAAAGTCAATATTTCCCAAGAAACCAAGTATTTTTGCATCTCCGAGGCTGTCGCACTTTACCTCCAGAAATTCATTCTCTATCGAAAACGCAAAGTTTTTTTCGGAGCGGATGGTACCAACAAGAGCCTTTTTGATGTGATAAACAAACACAAGGAGAACGAACGTTTCCTATATCCCTGTTCTGAGAACCAACAGGACAATGAGATCGTTAATTGGCTGAAAGGGCATAAATGCGAGTTTGCAACGCCAGTCATGTACAAAACCATCAGCAATGATGTGCGTCAATTGCTTGAACGGGAATCATTCGATGTCATCTGTTTCTTTACTCCATCCGGTGTAAGGAGCTTACTTGATAATTATCCAGCTTTTACGCAGAATGGCACTTACATAGGAGCTTTCGGAACCAATACGTCACGAGCGATCGAGGACGCCGGACTAAACCTCCACATCAAAGCCCCTGAGCCGCAGGTTCCTTCCATGGTGGCTGCATTGGAGAAGTTTCTACAAACGCTGGTGAAGGGAAAGTGATTTTCGTGTATTTTTTCGGAGTATCTTACTCAACATGAATAATTTATATATTCATATTTTTTAATATCTTTCATTCAATGTGTTGAACTTTCCCACTCACCCTTGATCTACATATTCGTTAATGACATTCCGCAGACAGGACAAACCCTCTCAAGGGGCGTCTAAACGTCAAAAACACCAGTCTTTAATGACTTTTATCTGATCAGGTCGGTAGATTTATGAATCAACTCATTGCGAAAAGTGATATTTTTAGATTATTCCGTCATCAATCCGAGAGGTGTGCATCCGAAATACCGGGCTGTTAAAAATTTACCCATCTCACATATTTTTTATGAAAGATGATGGGCAGATAGATGTTTGGCTGTACGGATGTCATGCAGTAAAGGTTTTTTCACATGATGTCAGAATGGCATGGAATTTGATTGTAAAAACAGCCCTAGTTCATGATGTAACAGTGTCTGAGCTAATCTGATCCTGGTGTTTTTTTAATGGGTATCGGGTTATGTTGTTTGTTTTGTCAGTAATTGTTTTGTCATTATTGGTATTCGTGTTGTGATCCCGACTGGAAGAGGGTATGGTTAATACATGAGGATGCATGGGGCGTTCGATTGTGGTGAAAAAGCGATCTTGGGATCATCAGTAGACTTTAAATCGTCGCAACTTCTTGAACAATATCGGGTTGGAGCGTTCGTTTTTAATAGGTTCAGTCAATTTGTTTGGAGCATGTTAATGTTCTTTATGCCTGCTCAAAGCGAGATGTTGATTGAAATTTTAATCTATATTTGTCCGTATATCAAGAAACAAAAAGTTTATGCGAATGAAAAACCTTCTGGTTAACCTGCTGATGTTTGCGGCTGTTGCCTTGGTTTCTACCGGTTGCAGCAAGCTCGGCAAGTCCAAATCCAAAGGCGTACCCAATGACGGTCAGTTGCATGGTATTTCAAATGGCTCGAGGTATGTCCCATTCCGTCCACCTGGAATGGTATACGTGCCTCAAGGCACATTTCACATGGGGCCTAGTGATGAAGATGTCAGCTATGCGTTCAATGCGCGCAATAAGCAGATATCTATCAATGGCTTCTGGATGGATGCCACTGAGATCACAAATGATGAATATCGTCAATTTGTATATCGAGTGCGTGATTCGATTGCAGCCACTATTTTGAATTTCAAGAAGGCCGGAGGCGACGGAGCGGAGATCATCGATTGGAAGAAGGCCGCTACGATCAAATGGAGCGATTCTAAGATTCTTGAACAGCTCAATGCCATGTTGCTGACTCCTGACAACAGGGTATTTGGTAAGAAAGAGATCGATGCGCAGAAGTTGGTTTATCATTCGGAGACATTTGACTACAAAGAGGCATCAAAGCGTGATAATGCATCCAAACCTCGTTCACAGTTCATTGTGAAGAAAGACATCAAGATATATCCCGACACATTGGTATGGGTTCGTGATTTCTCATATTCCTATAATGAGCCCATGTCAAAGCGTTACTTCTCACACCCGGCATTCGGCAGCTATCCCGTGGTAGGTGTGAATTGGAAGCAGGCAACTGCTTTTTGCGAGTGGAGGACCCAGTATATGAACTCTTTTTTTGAGGAAAAAAAGCGGGTTCCTGAATCCGATTTCCGTCTTCCGACCGAGGCAGAGTGGGAATATGCCGCTAGGGGTGGTCGTTCCCAAGCGCCTTTTCCATGGGGAGGTTACTATCTCCGCAATAAGAAGGGCTGTTTGCTGGCCAACTTTAAGCCAGGACGCGGAAACTATCCTGAAGACGGAGGTTTCTATACCGTACGTGCTGATGCTTATTGGCCAAATGATTTCGGGCTGTACAATATGGCCGGAAACGTCTCAGAATGGACATCCTCCCTGTACTACGAAGGATCCTATAATTTTCAGCATGACATGAATCCCGACATCCGCCTGAACGCTAAAGACAGTGACCTGCCCCGCATGAAGCGCAAGGTTGTCCGCGGTGGAAGTTGGAAAGATGTAGGCTACTTTCTACAAACGAGCACTCGGAGTTATGACTATCAGGATACTGCCAAGTCATACATAGGCTTCCGTTGCGTCGTCGATCTAGCACCTTCTCAGGGAAAAAAGAAATAATAGTTTAACCCCGATCTGATAACCTCATCACTAAATGACAAGGAAATTGCAGCTCTAAAAGTGTGTGGTTTCCTAATCAAGAAGAACCGTATAACAATTCCCCAAAACCCTCTATCATGGCAGGTACATCAAAACAAACAGACAAAATCGTTAACGTCATCGTGTGCGTAGGTGCAGCGGTTGTAATCTTTGGCGCCTGGGCCAAAATCCTTCACAAGCCTTTTGCGGATACCATGCTGAC
>CAJBPC010000656.1 GCA_903957405.1 uncultured bacterium
AACCCTGTGTGATCTGATCGTTGAATACGTAGATATTGTTTCCATACACTGAGGTCGTGTAGTCGTATGATCCTGCGGACTGCTCATTACCCACACGTCCCCAGCCACCTCGGAGTTTGAGGAGTGATATGGGGGATGCGTTCTTCATGAACGACTCTTCACTGACCACCCATGCGCCAGCAAAGGATGGGAACACCCCCCAGCGGTTTTCACCGAGGAATTTAGAGGAACCATCATAACGCAGTGTGGCTGTCAGCAGGTACTTACCGTCGTATGAATAATTCAATCTTCCGAAATAAGATTGGAGTGCTGTCTCATTCTGCCCGCTATAGACCTGATAGTCCGTGCTCTGGCTAGAAGATAGGAACATCAGGTCCTTGTCTGCCGGCACATCATACGCCACTGCCGACATTTCATTGTATCTGCCCTTTTGGATCTCGGCACCTGCCATGGCGGAGGCCGTATGTTTTCCGAAGCTCCTGGTATAGTTCAGGTAGTTCGACCACATGACGCTGTTCCACTGGCTTCTGCGCTCCCACAATGAACTCAGGTCGCGTGCTTCATCCACCGCTATGAAGAATTCCGGCGCATAGCTTTTGTTATGACCTACGTTCAGGGTGGTTCCAATCTGGCTTTTGAAGGTGAGTCCCTTCATGATCTTTGCTTCGGTCCATGCGTTGGCAACCAGATAGTTACCGTAGCCTTTGTTGTTTTTGAGTTCGTCAACGCTTCTGGCAGGATTGATCTGGTAGGATATGTCTGCACGGCCCCAGTTATTGGTATTCTTATCCCATGCCGGGGTGATCGGGTCTGCGCCGAGCGCCGTAGTCAGCACCCCGCTGTAATAATCCGCGTTGTAATAGTTCTTCTCAAAATGAGTGAACGCACCGCTTATACCTGCAGTGAGCCATTTGCTGATGGTGAAGTCATTGCTGAAATTGATGAAGTACTTCTTCATGGCAGAGTTCCTGACGATACCATCCTGTGTGAAGTAGGTTCCGCTGAGGCGAAAACGGCTAAGGTCATTTCCACCGGATACGTTCAGTGAATGATTCTGCATGAAGCCACTCTGCATCACCTCATTCTGCCAATTGGTACCGACGTAATTGTTTTGACGCACGAAATCAAGGCGCGTGTAGAGCATACTGCTTTGGTTGAGCGGCGTGCCATCGTTGTCATATCCTTGCAAGACAAGATTCGCATATTCTGTGGCGTTGGCCATGGGCACGGTCCGCCAGGCCTTCTGATTGCCGACGTACGAATCAAAGGAAACCTTTACGCCTCCCCTTCTGCCTTTTTTGGTGGTCACGACAATCACTCCGTTGGCACCGCGTGAGCCATAGATGGCCGTGGCGGATGCATCCTTTAGAATGTCAATGCTTTCAATATCCGACGGGGCGAGAAAACTGATGTCTCCGGTCTGGTAACCATCCACCACATAGATGGGACTGCTGCCGTTGATGGAACCGATGCCGCGGATGCGAATGGTGGCGCCGCTCCCAGGCTCACCGCTATTCGAAATGACCTGCACACCGGCGACCCGTCCCTGCATCGCCTGGACGACGTCGGGTGTGGCGATCTGCGTCAGTTGGTCGCCTTTGACAGATCCCACGGCTCCGGTAAGATCCCTCTTCCGGACCGTGCCATATCCCACGACGACGACATCTGACAGTGTACTGCCCGATAACACGAGGGAGGCATCAATCACAGACCTTCCATCGATAACGAATTCCTGTGTAGGCGCACCGACAAATGACAACACCAGCGTCTTGCCCGATGCAGGTACGCTGATGCGATAGTTACCGTCTTTATCGGTCGTGGTGGCATCATTGGTCTCTTTCACCCGAATGGTGGCCCCAACAGCGGGAAACCCCTTTTCATCACTTATCCGGCCGGTGATGACACGATCCTGTGCGAAAGAGCTCGTGACTGAAAGCAGACATGTCAGCAAGAAGAGTACATGCCT
>CAJBPC010000657.1 GCA_903957405.1 uncultured bacterium
ATCTGGAGAATAAATCAGATCCCGATGGTGAAAAAATATTCGATTAGCGAATAATTTTTCACCATCAATGAATAGAAACCTTCATGGCGAGAAGACATTAAAAATGTTACTTATATCAGTATGATGCACACATCAACATAATTAAAACGATAAAAGGGAATTGTTGCGCCTGATACCAAACGCAGCGATTCCCTTTTGCTTAGCAGGATGTTATAGTAATTAAGTTGATAATTGCATCACTTCATGAAGGCTTGTGGCATTTCTTTTCTTAAGAGATGCTTGTAGATGAACATATGGTTCTCGTTGGTCGAGTGAGCGGATTGTGCTCCGCCCCAACCATGACGCCCACCCGGGTAAACCATAAATTCAAAATGCTTCTTACTTTCCTGAAGTCGCTTTACGAGCTGAATGCTATTCTGCATGTGTACATTGTCATCCATTGTGCCGTGATAGATGCGCAACAAACCCTTATAGTTGCCTACATGCGTCATCACCGAGCCCTTCTTATATCCTTCAGGATTTTCCCCCGGGGTATCCATGAATCTTTCTGTATAGTGTGAATCATACAATTGCCAATCTGTGACGCTGCCACCTGCAAGGCCATGTGTGAAATAACCAGCTCCTGCGGTCAACGCCATGCAAGTCATATAACCCCCGTAGCTGAAACCGCTTATCCCGATGCGGGTGGAGTCTGCGCCATTTGCCCTAAGCCATTTCACGATCGTTATCCAGTCTTTCAACTCCCACACGCCGAGGTTACGGTGCATGTAATTGATACCCTCCTTTCCAAAATGTCCACTGGCCCGATGATCCATAGCCACCTGGATCAACCCTTCCTTCGCCCACCACTGTTGCAGGCTGTTGAGTTGCCATCCGTCACGGACAGTGCCCGCATTGGGGCCTCCGTAGATATTAATCATGACTGGATATTGTTTGGAGGGATCGAAGTTCAACGGCCATGTGATTCGTATGGGTAGATCATACCGGGCATCTTCCGATTTAATTCGAATGATCTCCGAACGGGCGATGTCATATTTCCCAAAATCAACGCCTGTGCCCCCCCCGAGTTCTTTCAGGATCTTTCCTTTACTATCCACTATCGCCAATCTATCAGGGCTCGAGGCATTGGAATATGTGGTGAGGAAATATGATGCGCCGGGCGAAAGATCCACCCGGTGGGTGTAGTCTCCGAAACTCAGACGTTGCAATTTCTTGCCATCCAAACTTGCAGCATAAAGATCGGTACGTGCTGAATTCTCCTTGCGTGCCGTGAAATAGACGAGTTTTTTCTTCTCATCGACCATGATCACGGTTGTGCTCCAGAACCGATCATTGGTGATCATGTTCTTAATTTTACCATCAGGCATATGCAGGTACAGATTCTCCCATCCGTCCTTATCACTCAGCATGATGAAAGCCTTTCCACCGTCTATGAAGCGAATCCGGCTACCCTGATCATCAAGGTCTACCCAGGTCTTCTGACGTTCATCGTACACTTCTTTTTTACTGCCGTCCAAGAGGCTGACCTCATATATCTTTAGGTTTTCCTGACCGCGATCCATCCATTGTACCCACAGTGCCTGACCATCAGGTCTCCAGTAAGGCATCCCGAAATACTGATCCGTAGACGGATTGAAATCCGCCCAAATCGTCCGCCCACCATCAGCACTCACCAACCCGATCTTTACTTCAGGATTTGGATCACCCGGCTTGGGATATCGGGTATTCTCTAATGAGCCGTGGGTGCCCGTCTCGTTATATAAAGGGAAAATCGGCACTTTCGTGTCATCCATCCTCATGTAAGCAAGTCTTTTGCCATCGGGGCTCCACCAGAAAGAACGATACCGGGATGCCCTTCCAAGAATCTCTTCGAAATAGACCCAACTGGCATAGCCGTTAAGGATCAAATCGCTGCCGTCAGAAGTCAGCCTGTTTTCTTTTTTCGATTCAAGATCGATGGTATAAAGGTCATTGGCACGGGTGAAAGCCACGAACTTCTTGTCGGGAGAAAGTGTCGGATTGATCTCCCGCTCCGTACCGTTCGTCAACCTTTGCTCAGGTTGCGCACCATCTTTGAGGTAAAGATCATCTGCCTTCAGATAGACAACCCTGACATTAGCAGCCTCATTTTGCTTGAGCATTTGCGTCGAACCCGGTGTTTCTTTTCCGGTCTGGCAGTCGAAGACAACTGTACGAACAGATGAATCCGGATGCACCTTCCTGTTCAGTAATACATGGCTGTCATCTATCCAGCCCAATACCTGAGGAACTGGCGAAATGACGCCCGAGGGGATGCCCCGGAGCAGTTGGTCTTGCGAAAACCCTTTCTGCTGGGCAATGACAATGGTTGAGCTGCTGCAAACTGAAAGCAACAGCATGGGTAAAACATGTTTCATGATATCTTTTGTTGAGCTGTATGGATATGTGAAGTCAAGATAGGCAAAATAGCATTGACGACCCACTTGGCTCATGCAAAGAGGCTTCAGCGCACGATGACAGCGACAGTTATTTACTTGCTCTCGGGATTGGCGTTACGAAGAAAGTCAGACA
>CAJBPC010000658.1 GCA_903957405.1 uncultured bacterium
AACATGAAAAAAACAGGGAGACTGAAGATCAAACTGGAGATATACGGAGAACCGGTATACCTTGATCATCAAAGGGAACTCATGATCTTTAGGATCGTACAGGAGAGTTTCAACAATATCCTAAAACACGCAGAAGCTAGCTCCATCGATCTTGAATTAGAATACAGCGAAAAAGATCTCTCCATCAGCATCACAGATGATGGCAATGGATTCGACGTGGAAAAGGCAAGAACGTCGAAGAATGGCAAGCTATCATCCGGATTGAAAAACATGTCGAATAGGGCACAGTTGATTCAATCGCACATCGACATAGTCAGCATCCCTGGAACCGGCACCAAAATAATCCTTTCAACCCCTTATAATACAAAAAATGGAATCTAAACTACCTATAAAGGTCGCCTTGATCGACGACCATATACTGCTTCGCAATGCCCTTGCATCATTGATAGATAAGTCAGAAGTATGCAAAGTAGTCCTCCAATCGAACAATGGCCGGCAACTTAAAGATGAGCTGAAATCTGAAAACATGCCGGATGTGATCCTGCTCGATATGAATATGCCGGAAATGGACGGATACGAAACGGCGATCTGGCTAAAAACGGAATATCCATACATAAAAGTATTGATGCTAACCATGTATGATTCGGAACTCGCGCTGATCAGACTGTTGCAGGTAGGCGTAAAGGGATTCATGAAAAAAGATATCCATCCGTCTGAATTGATCCATGCCATAGAAGCGGTGATGCAGGTGGGATTTTACTACTCTCCACAGACCAGCAGCAAACTTGCGGGCTTATTTCGTGAAGCGGCTGACCGTAACACCTTGCTTCAGAAAGTCATGCTGGACACTCAGGAAGTGGATTTTCTCAAGTTTGCATGCAGTGAAATGACTTACAAGGAAATTGCCCAAAGGATGAAACTTAATCCCAGAAGCATTGATGGTATCCGAGACAATCTATTCAGCAGACTTGATGTGAAGAGCCGGGTGGGCCTCGCCATGTATGCGATAAGACATGGATTGGTGACCCTCTAGGTCATTCCAGCAGCTTGTTGCGCATGGCATACATGACCAATCCCGCGATGGTCCTGGCACCAACCTTGGTTTTCATGTTTTGACGGATCGTTTCTATTGTTCGTGGACTCAGATAGACTTCCTTTGAAATTTCTTCTGTGGTCTTGTCATCCGCGATCAACTTCAGAATTTTCAATTCCTTTTCGCTGAAACCCGCCGCGGCAGGGAAATATGGCTTGGGAGGTTTGCGTTGCTGCAATTTCAACAAAACGGCCCGGTTGACGAGGTCGTTGAAGTAAAAGTCGTCATTCATGCACGTGAGGATAGCATTGTATATCTCCTCTGGGTCTGTCGTCTTTGTGAGATAGGCGTTGGCCCCCATCTCCATCATTTTTGTGATCATTTCCTGATCGTCGTACATAGTGAGGACTATGACCTTCACTAATTCGTACTCTTTTCGCAATTGAGATATGGCATTAACACCATCCATTTCTGGCATTCGGATATCCATAAGCAACACATCAGGCAACTTGATGCGCATCTTGTGCATCAAGTCCTTACCATCTTCCGCTTCCCAGATGATGCGCAGATATTTTTTTCCGGAAAGCGCCATCTTTATTCCATCCCTGAAGATTTTGTGGTCATCGGC
>CAJBPC010000659.1 GCA_903957405.1 uncultured bacterium
ATTTTGACATCCACAAGGAACAATCAAAACAATCACATAAATCAAAAAAATCATAGTTCCGACAATAATTTTGACACCCACAAGGAACAATCAAAACAATCACATAAATCAAAAAAATCATAGTTCCGACATGATAAACAATCAATACAAATACTCTGAACTCACTTCCAAAATAATTGGATCTTCTATCACAGTGCATAAAGCATTGGGCAACGGTTTTCAAGAAGTAATATACCAACGAGCATTGGAGATTGAAATGCGTTTAGCAGGTATTGCATTCAACAGAGAATTTGAGATGCCAATTTTTTATAGAGAAGAACAAATAGGAACACGAAGAGTAGATTTTTTAGTGGAAGGAATTATCTCTGTTGAATTGAAAGCCATCACAAAATTGGAAGATGTTCATTTTGCTCAAGCAATAAATTATTTGGAAGCTTATAATTTAGAAATTGGGTTACTAATAAACTTTGGAGAAATCAGTCTGAATTTCAAAAGGCTAACAAATAAGAAATACAGATCACAGGAATCACATCAATCAAATAAATCACAGTTCAGACAATAATTCATATTCCCATACCGAAAAATCATATGAGCTAACCCCTGCACATTGTCATGATTGCCATGTGTTAGAAGTGCTTTTAGATGCTGACGATGCAGGCTGCGCTTTACATGCAGATAGTGCATATAAAACTGAAGTCATTGAGTCATTTTGTGAAAGCCCGATATAATCTAAACGTCAATTTACCTGCCGGATTGGCATTGTCGTATAAAAGTACCATAGAAAATCATTCATTCAGTTTATGCCTCCCCATCTCTGTGGAGGGTGATGCTGAAGAAGACCTCCCCGAAGCGTTGAGTGATCTTTTTATACGGCGCGGTCACCTGCCGGCGATCCGTTTAACTTCACTGCGGATGGCCTTCCCCCAAACCTTGTATCCTTCTTCGTTATAATGCAGTTTGTCGGGCAGGTACAATGATTTCAGGGGTGTGCCATCCGTCCCCAGGAAATGTTCTGCAAATGAGATGTAATGCAGGTTCGGCTGGCTGATGCAATATTGCCGGATCATCTCGTTGGCTTCGCTGATGCGGTCCCATGCCGTCCATCGTTTTTCGCTCGGTGAGATCTGAAGCCATGTCACGGGGATCGAAGGGAATTTTTCGCGTATCGTCTTTACCGTGAATTTAAACAGCTCAAGCACCTGCTCGGGCGACTTGTCCCGCTCGCCCGCCACGATGTCGTTGCCGACATAAATGAAGATCGCTTTGGGTTGATGCGGGTAAACGATGCGTTTGATGTAATACGCCACGTCCGACATGTTGCAACCTCCGAAACCCCGGTGAATGACATTCGGCTGGCCGAGGTCCGTTCGGATATTCTTCCACATCCTGATGTATGAACTTCCCAGGAATATGACCGAACCCGGACGATGGGTTTCGACTTCATTCAGGCTGTCGAATGCCGCGATCTCCTTCTGCCACCTGCTGACGCCCTGTGAGGGAGGCCCATGCACCCTCAACCGCGCATATAGCCAGTCTGAGATGCCGGCCAGGCAACTGTCCAGCTTCTTCCTGTCGCTGTCGAGTGTGTGTCCCGCTCCTTCGAATGGCCTAAGCCCCGTGGGGATCCCCTGCCTCAGGCAATGTTCGTAGAGGATGGAAGGGCCGTCTTTGAATCCATGATAGTCGTAGCTGCTGTCATAGGGAACCGTCTTGTCGGCCGTGCCGCCGGTGTTGTACAAGGGTGCGTCGCCGCCCCGGATCCATCTGTAGTCGGGCAGCGCACCCCAGCAGTTGATGACTCCCTGCACCCTTGAGGAGTATCCCGCATTGCCGCTGTTGCCTTCCAGTGAACCCCATGTCGACCTGTCGATGGCGGCAGGCGCTTCATGCTCATCCATGTACGCCATCGCCAGGCAGGTCATGGACCCCGCCGATGTGCCGGAAATGAATATCTGTGCCGTGTCGATCCCGTATTCCTCGGCATGCTTCCTGAAGAACCTGACGGCGGCGCGGCCGTCCTGCTGCGCCCTGTACATCGCCTCCGCATATTCCCTGGGTGATTTTCCTTCGCCTATGCCTAACCGGTAGCTGATGGATGCGGTGACATATCCCTTCTGCGCGAAGCCGGTGCAGATCCTCCTGCCAAGGGTGATCTTCCGGTTGCCGTTCTGGAATCCGCCGCCATGGATGAATATCAGCAGCGGGCGGTGCTTCATGGTATCGGGTCCTTTCGGGGTGAACACATCGAGTTGCAGCACCTCCCGCACGCCCTTCAGGTTCGTGGCTTCTCCATAGGTGATGTTGACCGCGCTGTCGATGTCGGGGAATATCTCCGACCGGAAGCGTTTCTGAGCCTGCAGCAGGGAGGACGTGAACAGCGCTGCGAACAGCGCGATGTGGTGGAATGATATCTTCATATGCTGTGTTATGCAGGTTATGTAAAGCTTCGTGCCGCAG
>CAJBPC010000660.1 GCA_903957405.1 uncultured bacterium
ATATTCTGCCATGAGGTTCATTTTTTATTGGTTTTTTGACCCGATATCCAGTCAAAGAGTCTGCCGGCATCCTCCGAACGGAATAATTGCGTGCCGGGATTCATGGTGGCGGCAGTTCCGCAGGCCACCCCCATTTGCAACACCTGCTCCATCGACCTGCCCGCCTGGATCGCATAAACCATACCAGCCACCATGCTATCTCCTGCTCCAACGGTGCTTTTTCGCTTGACCGTCGGCGCCTGGATCCGAACCCGGTCGTCTTTCCCGATCAAAACAGCACCTGAAGCACCCATTGATACCACTACGATCTCGGATTGTCCTTTTCTCACCAATGACAGAGCGGCCTCCTCCACCTGTTCGAGTTCGAGTTGGGATACTCCCGCCAAAGCCGAAAGCTCTGCCAGGTTTGGCTTAACCAAAAAAACCCCTTCTTGCAGGGCCAGCTTCAAGGGATCGCCACTGCAGTCAAGGATCAGTCTGCTACCCTTCTCCCTGACCAGCCTTGCCAAACGGGCATAAAAGCTGTCGGCCATGCCGGACGGGAGGCTTCCGCTGGCCACCACAAACCCGGGGAATGGACTGATCGATGTGATATCGTCAATGATTTTCTGTTGTGTCGCTTCTTCGATCTGAGGGCCGGCAGCAATGATCCTATACTGTCTATTGGTGGCAGTGTCCATGACCATGATGCTTTCCCTTGTCTCCCCTTCGATGCTGAACACCTTCAACCGCATCCCTTCTCCTGCGATCAGTTCCTGCAGATAGCTGCCATTATGCCCGCCGGCCAGGATGTAGGCCAGGGATTCTCCCCCGAGCCGACCGATACCCCTTGCCACATTGATCCCTCCACCACCGGCATCGACACGGGGATTCGGACTACGCAGCTTATGGTCCGGCTCCAGCCGATCAACCGTGAAGCTCTTGTCAATCGCAGGATTAAGGGTGATGGTCAGGATGGACTCCATAATTGTACACGATGAAGTATGATGATGAAAAATCGATGTTCCCGGTTCGGTTCAAAAAAAACGAATCAAAAGTCCATTCAAAACATGACGGAGGATCCCATCCTCGCCTCGAATCAATTCGGTTCAATCTCAAAGATGGTCGCCGTGAAGATACCCCTTTCCTTTTTCGCCATGGCCACCCCCCAGGTCCCATCGTATCGGATCACGGCAGGCACCAGGAATTTCCCGGCATGGGTCATTTCCACGTGCATCCGCACATCAAAATTATACAGACCGGCATTGTAACTCATGGCATACGTCCGTTCAAGCACTTCAAAATTCTTGTAGTCAAACCAGGTGGTCATCTCATCAATAACGATCCTGTCACGGTCGAATGAATTAAGTCCAGGCTTTGCCTTCACCACAAACACATAACATAGGACACCTTTGCGTTCCCTGATGTCGATGTGATGATCATAGAGTTTTATATGCCCGGGATCGAAGATCTGCACCTTGTCGCCCATGAGTGGTATGCCCGGGATGTCGGATCCCGGATCGAAGAACAGCATTTTGAGTTGTTCTTTGTGTTTTTCGAGGCCGGATTTACCATTCAGTCCAAGCTTGGCATCCTTCACGCGGTTATGTTGTCCGCAAACGGTGTCGAACGCAAAGAAAAGCCCATCGTATAGTTTGGCTGTGTAGTACCTGTAATCACCCGACCTGTCATAGAAATCCCCGCTGTGTTTTTCCTCCAGCATCCGGGTGACCCGGCATCCTTTCCAGGCGGTTTGGCGGGTTCTGCTCTGCTGGCTGGCTTTCACCCCTCCCTTCCTGTCAAGCATCCGGACGTCGTTCAGGGATGTGTAGGTCAGCACCCTCAGGTTACGAAAGGCCTTGTAAAATGTAGTATCTGCCCTGACACGGTCGATAAACCCGGGCACATTGGTGCCCGAGCGGATCACCACTTCGGATAATGTCACCAACCTCCCCCCTGCATCCACGGTGTCGGGTTGCTGAGCGAAAGAGAATGAGGGGGACAGGATGAAAAAAAGAAATTTCAGGCGACGCATCCAGTGGTGTTTTCAAACTCAAGCATGGACGTGCATATCATGGCTTGGGATATAGCATCTTGTAATCCATCCGGATCTTCCCTTTCGTGATCTCATCCAATCTCTTTTTCAACAGTTTTCGTTTTAGCAGGGAGATGCGATCGATGAAGAGTTTCCCTTCGATATGGTCATACTCATGCAGGATGACCCTTGCGGTGATGCCATTGAAGGTCTTTAAGTGCTTTACGAAGAACTCATCAAAGTATTCCAGGGTGACTTTTTCTTCACGAAGCACATCCTCTCGCACCCTTGGAATGCTCAGACAGCCTTCCGTATACGACCATGGCTCGCCTTCAAGCGACTTTATCCGTGCGTTGATGAATACCTGTTTGAGTCCTGGTTCATCAGGGTACAGCCCCTCCTCTTCATCTTCAAGGTTTGTGAAGATCTGAGAGCTGTCCACGACGAAAAGCCGGATCGGACGATTGATCTGTGGAGCGGCCAGCCCAACTCCGTTGGAAGCATACATGGTCTCCCACATATCCGCTATGAGCTTGTCCAGCTGAGGGTGTTCCGGATCGATGTCTTTTGCGACCTGTCGGAGAACGGAATGACCATATGCAACAATGGGTAGAATCATAAGAGCCAAAATTACAAAATTTGCGGTATCCTGCCGTGCCC
>CAJBPC010000661.1 GCA_903957405.1 uncultured bacterium
AGGGTTATAAACCATTTTCATTTCCTTGAAATTTCCCTTTGGAAATGGGATCAATACCTTCTAATTTCATAAAAAACCGATATGATGAAATCAATGCTGCTCCTCGTATTCCTCGGATGCCTCACCACGTCAATCCATGCGCAAAAAAAGGCTACCCCCGACATGATGTTCGGTGATACCACACGGTTAGGCGTACCCTTTTCCAAGGATCCGCATGTCATCAAATTCGGTGGAAGATACCTGATGTACTATACGATCCCCGCCCATAAGGATAAGCAACATCCGGTGAAGGGCCTGGGAATAGGCATCGCACAGAGCAGCGATATGAAGCGATGGACGAAAATCGGTGAAATCACCCCGGAGACCGAACCCGAGAAGAACGGACTTGCCGCCCCCTGTGCGTTGGTGATCGGCGACAAAGTGCATCTGTTTTACCAGACCTACGGGAATGGTCCCAAAGACGCCATATGCCATGCGGTGTCCGACAACGGCATAGACTTCACCCGAAATGCGACCAACCCCATATTCCACCCCACGGGGGATTGGAATTGTGGCAGGGCGATCGATGCGGAGGTATTCCCTTTTGGAGACAAGTACCTCCTGTTCTTTGCCACCCGTGACCCCGCATACAAGATCCAACTGCAGGGAGTCGCCTCGGCACCATTGAATACCAACTTCAACCGCGATCAGTGGACGCAGCTGACCGACGCACCCATCCTGAAACCGGAATATCCATGGGAAGGTCTCTGTGTCGAAGGAGCGTCCATCGTCCGGCAGAAGAATATACTCTACATGTTTTATGCCGGAGCCTATAACAACAAACCGCAACAGATTGGCGTCGCCAAAAGCACTGATGGCATAAAATGGGAACGCCTATCGAACAAGCCATTTCTGGCAAACGGTGATCCCGGAAGCTGGAACTACAGCGAGTCGGGGCATCCACACCTCTTCAAAGACGATAACGGCAAAACATACCTCTTCTTCCAGGGCAATAACGACAATGGAAAATCCTGGTATTTATCAAAGCGGGAAGTTAAATGGAATGAGCAGGGTCCCTATCTGAAGTAGCGGGGGGAAGCGCGTTTGGTCCTGCATCACTCCGCGACAGACGGAGCAAGAGGGCAGACCATAGCGTGGCGCAGGGCATGACGATGCATTTGCTTTATACGTTTTCACCAACCAAGTAGCATCGTGCAATCGGTGGGGTTGCTATGGCCATCCGGCCATTCCGCCCTCAAATGATAAAAATGAACCCTTTTGTTCCATCATGGCCAAAGGCATCCACCTTCCGCAGTATAGTTCGGAGGGCATAATACGTATGGAATGCGGGGAAGTCGCCCGATGGAATCTGGAAGCATTCTACAACTGGCGGGAAATTTTTTTTGATGTGTAAGCGTCAGGATACACAGGAGTTGATCCGGTCGTACGCCAGAACTGCAGATGGACGATATCGGTTAATGAGTTTGATCGAGGGGAGAAGATTTATTTGATCATGAAGGCTGTTGTTTGAAACGACGATTGTCGCTGCAAATTTCTTATTATCGGAATGCAGACATTGGCATTTTATTTCCATCTGACATGATATAGATTTTCAGAAAAATACTCGACATGCTTTGCGTGACCTGTATTCATTTCTGATAGATGATGTATGATTTATTGTTGTCTGCCTATATGAATCCCACTTCGAATTAAATATGTTTCGATTGATTATATTTATTATATCAGGAATGCTATGCACATGACGCATACAACAAACAAACGGGGATAAATAATACGCAGTTATACTGCCAGGGAATTACCGGGTTGATATGATATCAGAATCTGTTCTCAAGAGATTCGCGGAACTTCCGTAAATTCAGTAACTGTAAACACCCCAGTATGAAAGACAACCAATCAGGCAGCATAAGAGCCATGTCATCCCAATATGATTTCACTCCTGATCAAAATAGCGCGCTCGATTCACTCGACGATTTCTTGGCTTCAAAAAATCCCTGTTTTCTACTAAAGGGATATGCCGGTACGGGTAAGACCTTCATGACCAAATGCCTGGTGGAATATTTCAAAAAACAGAAATGGACGGTGCTTCTCATGGCACCCACAGGCAGGGCTGCGCGCATCCTCGGTTACCGAACCGGTCAAAAAGCCACCACCATACACAAGGGCATCTATAATCTCAATGAGATCGATGAGGTACTAACATTCAAGGGCAAGAAGGAGAAATTCAAATTTAAATTTGGATTGAATGCGGCATTCGGTGACATCAATACGGTGGTGATCGTGGACGAGGCATCCATGATTTCCGATAAGGAACAGGAAACCGACTTCTTTATTTTCGGTACGGGGCGTTTGCTCAAAGACCTGATGACCCTCACCGCACCCAATAACGAAACGCGCCAAGTGAAGTTGATCTTCATCGGAGACAATGCACAGCTGCCGCCAGTAGGCGATAAAATCTCCGGCGCCCTATCCTTGCAATACATCACCGATGAATTCGGCATCAGCCCACAGGAATACGAGTTAACCAAAGTCGTTCGGCAAGAAGGGGATAGTGGTATATTGACCATTGCCGGGTACTTGCGTGATCTGTTGAATACCCGGAAACGGAACTGTTTCCGATTGCCGGAATCGAGGCGGGACGTGCACCATACCGATCTGAATGACGCCATCGGAAAATACCTTGAATCATGGGAGCAGAAAGGCCCCGATCACGCCATCATGATTCATTATAGA
>CAJBPC010000662.1 GCA_903957405.1 uncultured bacterium
AAGGATGATCATGTTCTCTTTGCACTTCGAAGGCGGTGGTATCGGCTATTGATAAAAAAAAAGCAGGGGGTACGGTATCGATTGCAGCCCCTGCTTTTCAGTCACCGATGTGATGAACACTAATAGTCGTACTGTCTCCTGTGCATGTTCCATCTGATGCCCAGAGAACCCATGATGTTGAGGTCCTTTGCAGGCGCTTTCCGGAGATAGGCATTCCCTTCCATGAAAAAATTCTCAAACAACTCGTATGCCACCCAAAGATTGGCATTCATCCACTTCGTCTTGTCGGCAGAACCGAACTCATTGCCGTAATCCGATGCACGGGTGCGATAGTCCAGGAAGATGTTATTCCCCCAGTTCTCTCCGTTCCGGTCGCTGCCACCTATCCAGTAGTTCATTCGGGCCTGCATGTACCATTTGGGAGATGGCTGGTAGCGCAAAATACCAATGAACTCCTGGAAGTTAGACAGGAGCGGATGCGCCAGGGGCTGGTTGTAGTGCGTGTAGTTGGCCACCGTGTCATAATGAGCATACATGAATGGACGAACAAGATTCGCTTCCAGCTGAAGGTCCAGGTTCTTTACGCCGAACATATCGACGTGCTTCAAGCCGGCTTGCAGGGCCCACTTGTTCACCCATGACCCGTTACCCTTTCGAAGCTCTCCGAGATTGAATTCATCAAACAGCACCTGGCCGTACAGCTGGAAACGCTTGGCGATATTGGCCTTGAAATCAAGCCCCACAAATGCATTGTCAGGACTGCCCATCTGCTGCTCCATCGGCCTAAGGAATATGATCGGATTCAGGTAACCGAATTCGAAATGCCCCTCGCGCCCGAACACAATGCCTTCAAAAAGCCCGAGTGTAAGCCATTTCGGGGCATTGAAACTGATATGATGTATGGCCATGTATTTCTTAGGAAAGATCGTATCCTTCCCCATTCGGCTATACTGCGACGTGAGTTCCATGACCTTGCTCACATAATTCAGCTTCCAGACCTTCAGGTTCAGGTTCAAGAAAAGGTGGTTGTTGGAAAAATCACTAAGGTAGAGGCTGCGGTAGCCATTGCCGAAGAACTGACGGTCGTAACCGAACTGGATGTCCAGAAACTTGGCAGCATTGAACGTCACACTGCCCCTGGCATCAAAATAATCTTTGCCCGTGCCTTTGAAAGACTTGTTGAATCCCGCACCGGGCACCGCACGGTATTTCGCCAT
Source organism: uncultured bacterium (assembly GCA_903957405.1). Classification (GTDB taxonomy): domain Bacteria; phylum Bacteroidota; class Bacteroidia; order Chitinophagales; family Chitinophagaceae; genus Pollutibacter. Next base: position 1,218 of record CAJBPC010000662.1, read on the forward strand.
CCATTCCTGTACAAATACGGGAGGTCGTTCCTGGTTTTCGGTGAGATACGTATGGAATCCGATCTTTTTAGCAATCAGGCCACGGGCCACGAATCCCCTCGTGTTGAGATAATTCAACTCTTCACTCTGGTTGTCGTTGATATAATTGATCTGTAGGATCGGGTTGACTGACAAAAAGAAATCCGACCTGTCAACCTCGATGAAATTTGCCGGGGTCTTGAAAAAAGTATTCCACAAAGGCTTCTTGCTGCGGTAAACAGACTTGTCGCCAGTGACCCATTCGAGATTATTCATCCTCGCCCTTTGCATATTATACCGATCGACCGAAGAAAGTCTCAAGCCATTGGCATCCTTTTCCAGGCGATCAAGCGACTGCACCCAATGTTTTCGGCTGAACGGTTTTATCTGGGAGAAGTTCAGCACGCTGTCGCCCTGCGCCTTGATCTCAAGCCGCTCCAGCAGGATTTCATCCTTTGATCCCTGAGGTAGATAGGTTGATTGGGCCTGCGGCATAAATGGGGCCACAAAAAAGAGGACTGCAATGGCCGATTTGATAAATTGCATAAGACTTAGCGGTTTAAAAAAGGATAATATATGCAAAAGTATCTCATAAAGAACATTCAGGTCGTAAACGAAGGGATTATATCGACAAAAGACCTGCTGCTGGAAGACGGCAAGATCAGCCGCATCGAAAACAGCATCAGTGCGGTGGCAGGTGCCCATGAGATCCACGGAGAGGGACGCTACCTGTTGCCGGGGGTGATTGATGATCAGGTGCATTTCAGGGAACCGGGACTCACACACAAGGCTGATATCGCCAGTGAATCCAGGGCCGCAGTTGCAGGTGGGGTGACCGGTTTCATGGAGATGCCGAATACAAACCCGCCGGCATTGTCACTGGAGCTCCTCGAACAGAAATACGCCATCGCGGCGATGCATTCCCCTGCCAACTATTCCTTCTTCATGGGCACTTCCAACGAAAATATGGATGAGGCCCTCAGGGTCAATGACCGGAAGGAAGATATCTGCGGCATCAAGATATTCATGGGCTCCTCGACAGGGAATATGCTGGTCGACAGTCCGCTCTCCCTCGAGAAGCTTTTCCGTGAAAGCGAAGTGCTGATCTCCACACACTGCGAGGATGAACGGATGATAAAAGACAACATGGCTCGCATGCGTGCATCAAAGAAAGAACTTGAACCATCCGACCACCCGATCATCCGAAATGCGGAGGTTTGTTTCGAATCCTCCTTCAGGGCAGTGCAGACCGCAAAGAAACATAACACCCGCCTGCATATCCTGCACATCAGCACAGCCCGCGAACTACAACTGTTCTCCAACATGATGCCGCTGGCCGATAAGCGGATCACCTGCGAAGTCTGTGTGCACCACCTCCATTTCACATCGGATGATTATGCAAGGCTCGGCAATCAGATCAAATGCAACCCGGCCATCAAATCACCTGAAA
>CAJBPC010000663.1 GCA_903957405.1 uncultured bacterium
CTGCTCTTCACCGGCACGGGCAATAATTGTGTCCAAGATGCCTACCAGGGACTGGCTGACCTGCTGATCGGAGAACAGCACAGGGTACATATCGAGCATTACGAATGCCCGCAAAGCGTCACCTTCCTGCTTCAACCATCCGAGTGTGCGAAGCATGCCGAGGACCGTTTCGTAATTTCTGACGAGGGCGTTCATGCGGGATTCGGGATAGATCCGCGACAGTTGGCGGAAAAGTCCTGAATCATCGCCATAGGAGAAGAAATGCGCGAGCTCCCTGTTGAACCGGTTGTCTCGGAGTATCTGTCGGAGTTCCGTCCTGTGCTTGGTCAGCAGCAGCTCAAAACTGAAAAGGATATTATCGAAGAAATTGACCCCGGCCTCGTGCAGCACCCTGTCGAGATCGAGGATATTGTACAGGTTGATGATCTCCTTTTCACGCGTCCATCTGGCCTTTGCCTTTCCCTGTCGAAGCTGCATGGTTTGTGGCGCTGGGGCGAAGAATGGACGGGCTTCCGAGAGCTTTTCAGGAAGTATGTAAGGGGTGTCGGCGTCAGGTTGCACGGTGCGGCGGAGCGTCGCAAACAGCCTGTTCATGTTGACAGGCATGTTCCGGCTTTCAAGACTGCCGCGAATGAAACTGCGCTTTGCATCTTCCACGATCCGTCGGTCGGCCGTGACGCCGGCGCCTGCAAACAGGTATCTGACGGCGGCCGAGACGGCATCAGCCTCCTCTTCATAGAGTAACTGCACCAACTTCTCAAAGACCTTATCGGTCAGTGCAAGCGGCAGCAGTTTTTCCTCCAGGATCCTTCGCACCTGCCTGGCCTCGTAGTGGCTCCGAAAACGGGTAAGGTGTGCGAGCAGCTCCGTCAAGCCGGCGGTATCGGACGCATCGATTTTCAAAGGACGCACCCCCAGCGCCGAAACCATCGGATGGTCATGGTCGGTGAACTGCGTGTTGCCCTGATGATGCATCAGGTTGTACCGGAGTGCGAACACCATAAAATCCCGATCGATATCGATATGGGCCGCGATCTTTTCGATCAGCCCCCCGGGGTCTTCCACCACGGCGGCAGGGATATTCTTGCCGTATCTCAGATAAGCCGATATGAGGTCCTGCAATGCCCTGTTGCCTTTGCCCAGGATATCCGTACCCTTCAGGTAGATGAGTTCCCGCATAAAGTCCTTCGGCAGGATCCGGATGAGTTCATCAGGAAGTTGCTGGGCATACCGGCGCGTGTCTGAAGGGGTTACAGGCATCCCGTCGCGCAACTGTTGCGATTCCCGGCTCGCCTCCAGCAACTGATTGACGATCTGGCTAAACCTGTTTTCGGAGGAAATGCCGGAAATGGCCATGGAATCGGCGACGACCGAGAGCAGGTCGGCATAGCGGAGATTATGGCGAAGGGCCATCTTCTGGAAATGCAGTTGCAAGAACGACTGATCGTCAATGTTGTTCAGGTCATTCCGCGCGTAGATCTCAAGGGTGATCTCATCCACGGAGCGTTGCACGCGGATATTGGTCTGGTTGATGGGTTTCAGCGTTCGTTGAGCGGAGATGTACACGTCCCTGACCCATTCCAGCAACTCCTTTTTCCGAGGGGCGGCCTTTTCAAAAAATCTCCGCAGCGACTGGGACGACACCCGATCGATGATGCGGTCCCTGACCGTCCTGCTCTTTCCCAAACGGATCACCAGATCCTCGAGGTCCTGCAAGTGATCGGCCATGAGTCCCATGAATAGCCTGTTGACGGCTTCCGAGAGGCTGACAGACCGTTGCCCTGGGAGGTGGCCTGTTTCCAAAAAATACCGCAAACTGGCCAGCATGTCTTCTTTCTGTTCAGGCAATCCGGTGGGATATGGGGTACGGATGCTGACAGGTGGAGGGTCGTCATTCGGCACTGCAGTACGAGCGGACGGGGCACTCTTGGCAGACAGGGGTGGCCTGCCGGTGTTCATGGCTGGTCTGGTCTGGAAGAAATCAGGCAGGAGCAGCGCTCCGGGACGCTTCGGGTCGAAGCCTGCTTCCGGATCGTTCGTCGTCAGCAGCAGATGGCGCAGGAGGTTTTCCTTCATCCTGTCCTGTACGCCCCCTCTTCCGTGCCTACCTTCGAGGCGGTCGGTGATGCCTTGGGCAAGCAGGGTGATCTCCTTTTGAGTCCATCCATAGCGATGGCCCTTCATGTCCACCCATAGGCTTATGAGTGCCTCAAGGTCAAAAAGATGCAGCAGTCTTCTGGATCTTTCAGGATCGCGAAGGGCGTAAAAAATAAGGTTTTTGATTTTGTACGTTGGCCTGCGTAACAGAGACAGCAAAGACATCTTGTCAATGCGTTCGTTTCGGGCGGCCCACCAGGGCAGGCTTCCGTATTGAATAAAATAGCGCAATAGCCGATCTCGGCGGGGTTTGTTGCGGGTGCGTTCATGCAAGCCGATGGAACCCTGTCGCTCCAATCCGGCCAAATAAGACTGCAGGGATTGCGACACCTTTGAGGCCAGCGTCTTCTCGAGCTCATGGATGTTGATCTCACCCACATCCAGCTCCAGTCTATCGATGGTGATGTCAAGATCCTTCGGCGAAAATGCTTGCAGGATCCTGTCGATCGCGTCCGCGAGGCCCCCTTCAGCAATGCGTTCCATCTTTGCACTGAACTCACGGAACATCGCCTCATCCTGCACATCAAATGAGAGGATCAGTCTGTTGATGATGTTTCGACCGGTCATGATCAGCCGTTGATCTTTCTCAGTCGGGTGAGCATCTGTATGATCTGGACGGAAAGCATATCGAGTTCACTGTAGTCATCCATGTCTTTTGTCTTCATCTGCAGCCATTTGCCGAAAAGGTCTTCGAATGCGGAGAGTTTCTCAGGATCGAGCAGGTATACCTCCGCCGTGAAATGCGCAGGGATGTTTTCGGATACAAGCCCACGGAAGAGGGTGATAAATTCCTCGTTTTGGAACCGTGAAGGCCAGGAAGGCAGGATGAAGCTGACCGCATTCGAGAATACGAATTCCTCCGGTATCTCCACGCGGATGTTCCGGGTGTTGGTGATTTCGAGCACCTGTGTGAGTTCGACCTCGCGGGCAAGGATGCGAGAAAGGTATGCTGCGGCTTCTGAAAGCGATTTCTCGGCGACGACCCTGGAGTTGAAGGTCTTCTTCAGGCTTGCCACCGGCTGCTGATTGGAGTCGTACAGCACGACGCGGAAGGTCATGTTCTCATCCTCTGACAGGATGCTGAAGTTCTCAGGATGACTTCCCAGCAAAGGGATCTCGTCGGCGATGACATTCTGCTGCTCCAGCGTCCCGGGGAAATAGCCTGTCATAAAGATCGCACCCCTGGCATCGAGGATGTTGAAGGTGAAGAAGATGGGTTCCAGGGGCCGCAACAGGATGTGTTCCAGCATATGGAATCCTTCGCATTCCCGGTCGATCTCATTGACCTTCATGCGCAGTCTGTTCATCACCTCTTCACAAGCCCCGGCATCTTCATGTTCGTGGATGAGGATCTCCTGTGCCATGTCAGGCGTCTTCAGCAGCAACAGGCTCCGGGTATGCTCTCCCTCCGGCAGGTGCAGGATCCTAAGAAATCTCGGACTTATCCCCTGGCTGAAGAGAAAGGAAATGAAGGATATGCCCATCCTTGGGAATTGCAGCTGGTCGTTCCCGTATGCCGATGAAGGAAGCCTGAGGATGCTGAAGCGTTCTCCTTCTTCATTTTCCCATGACTCTTCTTGCCAGACGGGTTCATCTTCGGAGTTCGTTTTCCGCATCCCGAACCATTCCAGCAGGGGGCGCACGAGAGAACGCCTTGTGATATGCCTCATATTGAGGGATAGGGCAAGTTTCTTTTCCAGAATGGATATGTTCTCGGTCTCCCAGGTACCGGTCTTACGGTAGTCGAACGCCGTGTTCCTGGAAGTGGACAGTTGCACGATGTTGCTGAGAAAACGGATCTTGGTGCGTACAATCTCCTCATCGACCATGTCGGTGCCGGTAACCGGGTTTTGCTGCGTATGCTTGCGCAGGGTCTCTTTGTCGATATGTTCACTGAACCTGGCCATTAAATGGTCCAGGATCCGATTCAGGCGGAGGTAGTAGTTTCCTTTTTCATTCGAGATCTCCCGCAGGAACTCCCCGTATGCCACCGGATCCTCGTTGAGGAGATCCTGAAAAAAAGGGATA
>CAJBPC010000664.1 GCA_903957405.1 uncultured bacterium
CTGAAGGTTTCAAAAAGGAACTTGAATTGGTCGGTGTCGGTTACAAGGCAAGTCATCAAGGTAATCTGCTTGATCTTTCATTGGGTTTTTCACACAACATCATCGTAGAAATTCCTAAAGAACTGAAGCTCCATACTTCGCAGGATAAAGGTGATAATCCACGAATCTTCTTGGAAAGTGTTGACAAACAATTGCTTGGTCAGGTTGCGGCTAAGATCCGTGGTCTGCGTAAACCTGAACCGTACAAAGGCAAAGGTGTTAAGTATAAAGGTGAGTACATTAGGCGCAAGGCAGGTAAATCGGCTGGTAAGTAATTCTTCCTCCGGTAAGTGTAAAACGTTCAAATCATTCCTGGCAGCATCAGGAGTACAAAGTATAAATTCAACATGGCACAAAAACTTTCAAGAAGGGAACGCATTCGTTTCGGTATCCGCAGAAAGATATCCGGTACGGCACAGAAGCCGAGGCTCAGCGTTTTCCGCAGCAACAGAGACATATACGCTCAATTGATAGATGATGACAACGGTGTGACGCTTGCTTCAGCAAGTTCCAAGGAAAAGGATATCTTGGCTCAGGCGGTCAATAAGACGGAGAAGAGCAAACTCGTAGGTGCTTCTTTGGCCAGAAAGGCTTCTGAACTTGGACTAACCAAGTGCGTTTTTGACCGCGGCGGGTATCTTTATCACGGTCGAGTGAAAGCGATTGCTGATGGCGCTCGTGAAGGCGGTCTGAATTTTTGATCCTGTTTACAATCATATTTTAATCCTTCGAATACATGTCAAAAGTAACATACAACAAGGTAAAGGCAGGCGATCTCGAATTGAAGGAGAAAGTCGTAACCATCAACCGTGTTGTCAAAACAACCAAAGGCGGACGTGCTTTCAGTTTTTCCGCTCTAGTGGTAGTCGGCAATGAAAAGGGTATAGTTGGCCATGGTCTTGGTAAAGCCAAGGAAGTCCAAGAAGCCATCACCAAAGGCATTGAAGATGCAAAAAAGAACCTCATTCAGGTTCCTGTCATGAAAGGTACCATACCCCATGATCAGCTCGCAAAGGAAGGTGCCGCCAAAGTTTTGATAAAGCCTGCCGCTACTGGTACAGGTGTTATCGCCGGAGGCAGTATGCGTGCCGTTTTGGAAAGTGCCGGTTTAACCGACATACTTGCCAAATCGTTGGGTTCTGCGAATCCTCATAACGTGGTTAAAGCAACATTCAAGGCACTTGCCATGTTGCGTGAACCAATAAACGTGTCTAGGACCCGCAATATCTCCCTAAAAAAGGTCTTCAACGGGTAATACATAGTCCTGTTTGCGGTCCACTACATTTTTGATTTCTAAAACCTATGTGGTTTGATATGAAAAAGATTAAAATAACACAAGTAAAAAGCATCATCGACAGGTCTGAACGTCAGAAGCGGACCGTTGAAGCGCTTGGTTTGCGTAAAATAAATTCCACCGTAGAAGTGGAAGCCACCCCACAGATTCTTGGAATGGTTCGGAAGGTGAATCATTTGGTGAAAGTGGAAGAGATCTAGATCCCCATCCCTGAGGGTATCTGATCTGAATAACAACTTTATGCGAGCAGCGTCAGGGCGTTGCGTTTAGTAAAAAATTTAGAGTTATGAAACTGCACAATTTAAGGCCAGCAAAGGGCGCAACAAAAAAAGTAAAGAGATTAGGTAGAGGTGAGGCTTCAGGTCACGGCGGTACATCAACACGTGGTAACAAGGGTGGTCAATCTCGCAGCGGTTATAAAAGCAAGTTGGGTCATGAGGGTGGACAGATGCCCATTCAACGTCGTATTCCTAAAGTAGGATTTAAAAATCCACATCGTGTGGAATATAAAGTTTTCAACTTGGGACAAGTTGAAGAAATTTCTGTCAAATATGGTATCACCGACTTCACTATGGAGAATCTCTATATGAATGGTTTGGTTAACCGTACTGACAAAGTTAAAATTCTCGCCAACGGGGAGCTTACTTCTAAGATATATTTCAAGGTCAATGGAGCAAGCTCCAAGGCTAAAGCAGCTATTGAAGCAGTCGGCGGTACACTTGAGATCTTGACAAAATAATTTCCGATATTTGGTCAGACCTGCGTCTAATCAATTTAGGGAATATCCAACCAAACCAGACCGTTGTGAATAAATTCATACAGACAATCAAGAATATCTGGAGTATCGAGGAACTTCGCAATAAGATCCTCGTCACACTCCTGCTCATTTTGGTATATCGTTTTGGCGCCCATGTGGTTCTGCCAGGGATAGATCCAAACAAACTCGATCTATCAGGTGCCAAGGAAGGGCTTTTAGGTTTATTTGACACCTTTGCCGGCGGTTCCTTCTCCAATGCATCCATCTTGGCTTTGGGTATCATGCCTTATATTTCCGCTTCCATTTTCATGCAGCTGATGACCATTTTGGTACCTCAAATGCAGAAACTTCAGAAAGAAGGTGATAGTGGTCGGCAAAAAATAAATCGTTGGACAAGGTATTTGACTGCAGGTGTCACTGCCCTGCAAGCAGCTGCTTATGTGGCATACCTTCAAGGCGTTAATAGAGATGCATTGGTACTTTCATATGCCCCTTATTTTTGGTTATCTACTGTTTTGATCTTGACAGCGGGTACACTTTTCGTGATGTGGCTGGGTGAAAAAATTCAGGACAAAGGACTCGGGAACGGAACGTCCATCATCATCATGGTGGGAATTCTTGCTCGCCTGCCTCAATCCTTTTTGGGAGAATTCGCAGCCAAACAAACAAAAGGTGGCGGAGGTTTATTAGTTTTCCTGATCGAAAATGCTATACTTATTGCCATCATCCTCGGGTTGATCCTTTTGGTACAGGGAGTTCGCAAGATCCCTATCAATTATGCAAAACAAATCATAGGCAATCGCCAATTTACCGGTGCAAGACAATTCCTTCCACTAAAGGTAAATGCATCAGGTGTCATGCCTATAATCTTTGCCCAAGCCATTATGTTTTTGCCTACACTTTTTTCTTTTACGAATTTTGAGACTGGCAAGGGCATAGCTAGGATTTTCAATGATCCGAGTAATGTTTGGTACATGACCATCTACGCAGTGATGGTTATAGCGTTTACTTTTCTGTATACTGCTTTGATATTCAATCCCAAGCAGATGTCCGACAGCCTAAAGCAAAGCAATGGTTTCATACCCGGTGTGAAACCTGGCCAGCCTACGGCTGATTATATCGGTCAGGTTATGGATAGAATAACATTACCCGGTGCTATTTTCCTAGCTTTAGTCGGAATTCTACCGGGTATCGCACAACAACTTAATATCACTCAGTCTTATGCATCCTTTTTTGGTGGCACTTCCCTCCTGATCATGGTGGGTGTGGTGCTGGATACGTTGCAACAGATTGAAACCCATCTTCTCATGCGTCAGTACGATGGACTGATGAGTAGTGGGCGTATACAGGGCAGGCAGACAAC
>CAJBPC010000665.1 GCA_903957405.1 uncultured bacterium
AAAAATATACGGTTGGCTTCAAAGTCATAAAGCATCGCATCAATGGTGTAAAATCTATGAGTCCGAAAGGAATGTCGCAGATATCAGTTTTACAGAAAGAATTCATAAAGATCTGCTGACTCCTCATGTGGAACAGCCCCATCGTTAACCATGTCTTGGTATTGAAATCATACTAAAAGATACCTAAGAAAAAATTTTATAAACACACTGAAATGCAACGCATGATGCTTCGTTACAATGCAATTAAATCATGTATATTTTCTTTAATGTACACATCTCATTATGCTTTTGTCACTCCATAAAAAGAATTGGTTCACTATTCGCAGATCATAGTTCAAAATGTCGGGATGCAATACAAGATGATACCTATTCGTAAGCGAATTTTCTTGTGCATAAAATTTCATAATGACATGAACGCACATGCATTCATGTCCAATCCTACCCAATAAAATTCAATAGGATCCAAAAATTCAGCCTATGTCACTCTATATCTGAACGTCGCGTACATTCATCAGACATTGCAACATGAATTAAAGATTGATAGGATCAGCAAAGGACTTCAACAGTCCTTTGCTGAAAATGGCATTACATGCCTGATCTGATTTGAATTGGACCAGATCCCATATTCTCAACTATTTTCTTCATCTCTTTATTGTACTCTTCGGGGGTAACCTTTCGCCCCTTTTTAGGAGCCTTCAACTGACTCAAGTCGCTCAAAGGACGAACCTCCTGTGCAGAAAAAACAATCCCGTTATGATCGACATCGACTTCAAGGACAACCCCTGGCAACCCCATATAGTTTTCAGGTCCGGCAGATGAGTGTAGATCTACGGCATACCAGGCCACCACTTCGATATCTTCAGGCTTAGGAGTGGGAGGATTCACTTTGTCCGGCTCTTTTCCAGCAGCCGATATGCGAACCGTCTGACGAACGGATTTTGTAGTGGTGACCGCTTTTTTACAGAGATGACCGGCAATGGTCTTGGTTTCATCCACAAGTTTCCAATTATGCTTATTGATGGTGTCAGTGATCAGAAAAGCCTCACCGAAAATTTCAGTGGCTTTCACTTTTCGATTCTCGCCAAAATGCACATAGGTCTCTGAACTCCGGCCGCCTAACATGATGACCGCACCGCTTTTATTATTGAATGGATCAGGGGCTTCATCTTCAGGCAAGGCTTTGTAGAGCGACTGCTGTTCGGTGAAAAGAAGCATCTGCTTACTGATGTTGAATTCGGGGATCATCGCCCGCATCTCCTCATTGGCCGATCTGTGCATATTCTGTTTCCGTTCGTAGATGACCACTCCCTCTTTTGTCTGGGCCATGATGCCGGTGCTGATCAGAAACACCATGTAAAAAAACGCTGGTTTCATAATGTGTAATTTAAAGGCAAATCTATCCTCCAACCTCGTTATCCGGAGTTGAAAAAAGGTTAATTAAGGTTAACGACGGTTGCAACTCTGGCTGCTCGCGTACATTTGTAACGTGAAACAAATTCGCATTTCGCTGCTCCTGATGATCCTGACCATGCTATTGGTGGCACTGGGTCAGGGATACTGGCTATTGAGGCTATACGACAATGAATTTGACAATCTCAAAAAAGGCATGGACGTTCAATTCCGGAACAGTTTCTATCAACTGCAACGCACCCGGTTTCTGAATGACAGTGTCCTCTTCAGTGAGATCACAGACACAATATATACGGAAAAAGAACAACAAAAGCCACTCCGTATTCCGCTAAAAAAACAGAATAAAAACCTGGTGCTTGAGATCAATGGGAAATTTATTCCCGACAGCAATGACATAAAACAGATCAACAAGATCAACCCTGAAAATATTGCATCCATACGCATGGTTAAACAAGCGGATCAATTTACCCTGCCACCGGAACTCATAGAAATGATGATCATTAGATCGGAGGAACTGAATGAGGACGGAGACATGAAAAAGGATTCGTCCGAGGACATGAACAACCTTCGGCTGAAAGCCATTGGCATCAACGATTCAACCTCTGGAAAAAATAGTGTTTTCATAGACCTGCCTGTAGGAAAAAAGACAACCCCTGAAAAAGTAAAAAGCGGAACCTCTCGAAGAATTCCGATCATCCGAATGATCTCCAATAATAAAACCCTGAACGATTCCATACCCATTTCGGATATAAAAAAATTTTTCGATGCAACACTTCAACAACAGCTGACCTACAAGGTCATCAGGCAACAATGGAAACGTGGTGAAGATCCAAAAAAAGACAAGGCGAAAGACACTCTGAATGGATTTATCACATCCGAACAAATATCTGGTATTAAAAATCCTTTCAGTTACCAGATCCTGTTCCCTGAAACACGGAAATACATAATTAAACAAATGATGGGACAGATCGCTGGATCCATATTGATGATCCTTGTTCTGATGACGGCATTCTCCTTCATATACCATACCATCAACCGGCAGAGACGACTGGCTGATATGAAAAATGAATTCATAAGCAACATCACGCATGAACTCAAAACACCTATCGCTACGGTACATGTTGCGCTGGAAGCACTGCAAAATTTCAACGCAATAGATGATCCTAAAAAATCAAAAGAATATCTCGATATATCTGTGTCGGAATTAACCCGACTGGAATTGCTGGTCGATAAAGTTCTGAAAAGATCGATGCTCGAAAAAGATGCCAT